>JBIJCW010000068.1:0-10116 GCA_044344495.1 Kiritimatiellia bacterium
GTCACGGCCGGCGCTTTGTCATCAACCACGGTTTCCGCATTCGCCATCCATGCGCCCGCCAACACCAAGCCCACGATCCAACGACTTTTCATCATTGTTTATCTCCCACTACTGTCCGGCTATAAGTTGAACAATTCCAACTGGTTGTGATTTAGTAAAACTTCGTTTTGGTTGTCTGTAGTCATAAGTAGTTGATGGAGAGGGGTTTTCTCGAAAAGGTTAACACTGACAATCTGCAAAATTGTGTAGAGGCTGGCGTTGAGGTTCAATCGTTTCTTGACAATGGCCACCAAGACATAGATCGAGACGGCGATCCAGATCTGGGTTTTGACGGCGTTTTCGGAAGTGCCGTAGAACTTCTTGATGCGAAGATGTTGCTTGATCCACTTGAAGAAGAGCTCCACGTCCCAGCGGCACTTGTAGAGTTGAGCAACGACATGAGCGGGTAGCGCGAAGTTGTTGGTCAGGAACGCGAGGCGCCGCTCGGTTTTGAGGTCGATGTATTTGATGCGGCGAAGATGTTCGGGGTAATCGAGATTTGCGTAGAAGCCTGTGAGGCTGATGGTCTGATCGCATCGCACCCCGGTCGTATCGTCGAAGGCATGTGAATAAACGCGACGGTAATTGAAGTTCGATTTCGGACGGATGACAAAAAAGGCCAGACTTTGATGAAGGCGATACAAGCGAGCGAAATCCAGATAGGCACGATCCATGACGTAGAAGGCCCCCGGTTCGGGAGTAATGTCGTCGAGGATATTCACATCGTGCACTTTGCCGCTGGTAATGCGAATAAACGAGGGTATCGGCCCCTTGAGATCCAGCAGCGTGTGCATTTTCACCGCACCTTTGTGACGACGAAAATGAGCCCACGGGAACACCGACAGGCACAGATCGATTGTCGTCGAGTCGAGCGCGTAAACGGTGTTGTCCAGATCGACTCCGAAATCGTCGTCGATATACAACAACCTGGCTTCGTGAATGAGTCGCTGGGCGTAGTCGGCGTAAATGCGCCAATCCCGGCTCTCGTTGGCGTCTGCCAGTGTGCTGCGACAAACACGCGATCGAAACCCCATGTGATAGAGTTTCTTCTCCTGCGAACGCAGGCAGGCTTCGATATCGCGCAACCCCTCGCGAAACGTCAGTTGCGCAAAACTCATGGCCAGATACTGATCCCAACACGAAAATCCCTGAACCTTGTAGTGCCCGTTGTACCGCCGGACACAGGCCCTGAAATCGTCGATGACAACAAACTCCATCAACTGAGAAAACACCGTTCGGCCCGAATTCATCAATCACTCCTCCTTTGTGGGAGGTGTGATTTTGGCAAAATGACCGAGCGAACTTCAAATCGATGAAATGTGTTTTGTGTCGCAACATGTACAAAACCAATGTTTTACGTGAAATTCAAAATCAAACAACCGGACAGTAGTGTTTACCCATTCAAATTTGTTTTTCAGTCGGGAGCTTGTCAGATATTCATCATCCAAATCGGCAAGCACGAAGAGCGAATAAGGTGGAGGCGGTCCAAAGGTTCCTGTCAGAAGTGGGTGGATTGAACGCGCCAGTCGAAAATAGGAGCAACTGTCCAGAAGAACAACCCTTGGCGCCGGACTCATTTCCTGAACTCCCCCGACAGTGCTTTCACGTCTGCCAAGGGCAGTCCGAGAACTTGATGGATGAAATGTTCGGCCCCCTGTTCAACCCTGCAGAATGAGTTCAGTGCCTCAAAAAACGGACTACTGAATGCCTTGCGACCAATGGCCACATATTCCGCAGGTTCGGGTCGATCCTTTGCGAATAATGCGTGCGTGACCGTAGGGTATCCCTTGCTGAAATTCTTTACCGCGCCCATGAACGATCCTTCATTGCCCAAGTCGACTGGATTAAGACCATTGGCTTTCTCGAGCGCCTTGATAGCTAAACGCATTGTATAAGGCGAGATGACGTGCTTTTTTGCCTCGTTGCGGATAGCAATTACACGTCGAGCGACGTCAGGTAGCGGCAAGAGTGCCTCCCGCAACCGAGAGGCAGCACTATTCGGGAACAATAAAGCCTGTGCAAACGCATCGGCAAAATCTTCACCTTCCACACCGCCCAGTGTGGGAGCGAGTGAGTGCCCAAGTTCATGAGCCATCCAGAACTTAAAATCGATGCCATTGCTGTCCAGATTAAGGAAGACCCAAGTGATACCCGAATCTGGAAGATGGATGTTAAGTGCGTTGCCATGATGTTGCGTATCACCCCAGAGGACAGGCACAAGTACAGCATGCAGGCGATTAAACTTTTCGATCAAGTCACTGAAGTCAATGACCTCCTTGCCTTCCAGACCCATCTCTTTCCGGACATCGGACGCGACCTTTTGTACATAGTCGTAGTCGTTACGCGGTTCTTTAAGGACTGGGGCCTGTGTCAACTGGGTTTCCATCAAGTACCTGACGAGGCGTTTCAATAATTCCCCAGTCTCTCGGGCATTATCAAGATGAACATCTCGCGTCTTTCTTGCTGCTTTGCGCCGGAATGACACAATAGGAACGGTTACCGGCAAGGGAGTGATAACAAGCTCCTCAAACTTCAGACCAAGGAGTATTCCTAAGCGGAGCAATTTGTCCGGTTGAGGTACTGATTCTCCGTGAAGCCATTTCGACACGGCTTCCCGACTGACGCCCAGTCTCGCTGCCAGTTTAGCCGGACTGAGTCCGGCGCGTGGCAGAGCGTTTGCTAATGCTTGCACGTTCAACGATTTAATCATGTGATATTGTCTGCGAACAAGGAGGTCCATGAGACCCTATGAATAAGTATTCATGCTGCAACTGTCCGCAGTTCCCTCCCTTTATGTGAATCAATGTATCGAAAAAAGTTGCCGTGTGTCAACTGTTGTCAACCGGCGTTGATGTAATGGCGGGGGGCGGGGAATGGTTCATGGTTGATGGTTAATGGGGAGGGGAACGGGCTGGGGTTCAGGGGGAGAAGTGGGGTGGGGATGAAGTGAGGGGAGGGGATTTGCTACGGTTGAAGTTCAACGCGGTAGAAGTGAGTTTGGGCGGCGGTGGGGGCGGTGTCGGTGTAGGTGTTGGAGGGCGGCGAGGCGGCGACGTCGCCTGAGATGGGGACAAAGCCCCCTGATCCCATCAGTAGATTGGTTGAACGTTCCACCCGGTAGAGATTCCCGGTCTCACTGGACCACCGTATGACGAGATTGGTGGATGCTGGCTCCGGCGGCAGCGGTGAAAGGATGGCCCCCAGATAGGTTGGACTGGCGCCGGTCAACCACTCGTTGAGGTTACTGACACCGTTACTGTTGCCGTCGGCACCCGGATTGGCGTTGGTGTAACCTCCAAAGTAGCGGCGTTCCCACCAGTCCGGCAGGCCGTCTGAATCGGTGTCAATTGCCTTCAGAATGTTCAGGCGGCCCTTGGATTTGACCTTGCCCGTGAGTGAAGGCACCAGGGTGACGCTGGATAGGATGCGCTGGATCCGCTGTGTGACGCTCTCTTCGGGGAAGTTGAGGGCAAGAAAGGCGACGGCGCCTGCCACATGGGGCGTGGCCATCGATGTGCCGTTCATATACTGGTAGATGGCGGTGGGGTCAACCTGGTTGACCACGGTGATGGTGGTTGGCGCCGCGGCGGCGAGGGCCTGACCGTTTGTCTGTGAGAGGGAGACTGCGGGAATCCAGGCAGTGGCGGCGGTCTGGAGCGTGCCGGTGAAATTCCCGGCGACGTTGTTGTAGATGACGGCCGCGATGGCGCCGGCGGCCATGGCGTTGGTCAGCTTCTCGAAGAAGGTCAGGGCGTTGGTGCTGGGACCGCGTTGGATCAGGGCGATGTTCCCGCTGACGCCCGCGGGAAAACTTCCGGAGGCGCCATAGGCGCAGTTGTAGGCAGTGGCGGTGATACCGGTGGTGACACCTGCGTAGGACAGTCCGACGGCGGTGTAGTTGGTGGGACCGCGCCGGACGGACGCCGTGGTTGAAAGAAGAGGCGACAGGGTGGGCATGCAGGAGAGAATGTTCACTCCCGGTGCCGCCAAATCCACGGATGTTGCGCCATAACTGGAGAAACTGGCCAGCGCGTCGTTCTGATCCGTGGCGGCGACAGCGATGATATTCGAAAGGGTGTAGGAGCCGGGGTACTCGGGGGTGGTGTCGTTGTTGGCGCTACTGTTACCTGCCGCGGCACAGAACACGATTCCCAGGTTGCCGAGTTCGGAGATGGCGGTCGATTCGGTGGTGTTGGAGCCGCCTCCGCCGTAGGAGGCGTTGACTGCCACCACATTGACGCCACGGGTCTTCATCATGGCGGCGTAGTCATAGGCGGCGAGGACTGCCGAATTGGCAAGGTTGATGCCGTCGCCTGAGGCTTTGAGGATCATGATCCGGGCATGGAAATTGACGCCGATGACGCCGACGGCATTGCTGCCGGTGGCGGCGATGGTGCCGCAGACGTGGGTGCCGTGTTCAGCGACGTCCATGGGGTCGGCGTCCTGGCCGGGGGTGGCGTTGGTGGTCGAGGCAAAATCGAAGCCGTGATAGTCGTCGACATACCCGTTGCCGTCGTCATCGAGGCCGTTGCCGGGGATTTCGCCCGGGTTGCACCACATGTTGCTGGCGAGGTCGGGGTGGCGGTAATCGCAGCCTGTGTCGATGACGGTGACGACCACTTCGTTGGTCGAGGGGCTGGCGAGGGCCCATGCCTGGGGGAATCCGATATCCACTCCGGAGGTGCCGGCGACGCCGTTGACGGTTTGTCCGGTATTATGGAGGCCCCAGAGGTCGCCGTATCGGGGATCGTTAGGGGAGTAGGTGGCCGAGATATGGCGCAGGTAGTTCGGTTCGGCGGTTTCCACGCGGGGGTCGCGGAGCAGGTCGGCGATCAATTCGGGGGTGGTTTTCGATTCTGAGTGCATCAGAACAGACTTCTGGTTGCGTTTGGCGGAGAGCCACCGGTACTGCCGGGTGATCGCCGCGTGACGATTCGTGGCAGCATGGAGGGTGTCGGCGTCGGTGACGGCGGTCCTGAATGTCACAAGAACGTCGCCCGGGACGTAGTCGGGTGGTGCGGGGAATGCAACAGGACCCGCCAGCGTGAGTGTGGCGAGGATGGCTGTGAACATTCCGAAGCAGGAGGGGTTCATGTCGTAGGCTCAAGCTATGCTTTGAGGTATAGTATAGCGTGTTTTGGGAGGGATGAACATGCAAGACAACTTCCTTCACCCGTGACACGAGGTCACGGGGATTGTTGCCTGGGGATTGGTGCGGATGCAGGATTCCAGCCAGCGGCGGCTGATTTCAGAACGGCTCAGTGTGCCGTGCCGATCCAGCCGCGTCTGATCGCCCATTTCGCCGTTTCAAGCACCGGAATGATTGTGATGGCCACGCCCAGCAGCACGGGCCAGACCGATAGAGGCAGGGAGAAGGTGCCGAATGGTTTGTGCATGAACGGTAGGTAGACGACGCCCGCCAGCAGTAGTAGTTCCCACACGATCGCCAGGTTGAGCCAGCGGTTCGCGAACGGTTGGCGGAACACGGTGTGACGATCGGACCTGAAACTGTAGGCCTTGAAGAACTCCACCAGGCACAGGGATACAAATACCAGCGTCATGCACTCATCCGCCGGGAACTGTTGGGCGCGGGCCCAGGTGAACAGGCCCAGGTTCGCGATGGCCGACCAGATTCCGCCTACGGTCATGAGAAACACGACGGGCCGGCTGAAGATGCCGGCGCGAGGGTTACGCGGCGGGCGCCGCATCAGGTCGCGTTCCGGCGGGTCCACTGCCAGAGCCAGAGCGGGCAGGCCGTCCGTGGCCAGGTTGATGTAGAGGATCTGGACGGCGCTCAACGGCATTGGCATGCCCAGCACGGTGGCACCGGCCATGATCAGCATCTCGCCGATATTCGAGGAGAGCAGGTACATCAGGTACTTCTTGATATTGCTGAAAATGCCGCGTCCTTCCTCGACGGCCGCCACGATCGACGCAAAATTGTCGTCCGTGAGTGTCATGGCTGCCGCCTCCTTGGTGACGTCGGTACCCGTGATGCCCATGGCAATGCCGATATCGGCCTTTTTGAGGGCGGGCGCATCGTTGACACCGTCGCCGGTCATGGCCACGACATTGCCGCTTTTTTGGAGAGCGCTGATGACTCGCAACTTATGGGTTGGCGAGACCCGCGCATAGACGTCGATGCCGTCCGCCTCGCGCTCGAAATCCGTATCTGAAATGCCATCAAGTTGCGCGCCGGTAATGACGCGTCCGCCTTTTAGAATTCCCAGTTCGCGTGCGACCGCCTGCGCGGTGACGGGGTGGTCGCCGGTGATCATGACGACCCGGATGCCGGCTTGTTCGCACTTTTGCACCGCCTCCTTGGCCTCAGGCCGTGGCGGATCGATCATGCCGGCGAGTCCCAGGAACGTCATGCCGTGTTCCGCGGTTTCCAGCGATGCATTGGATTTTTGTGCCACGCCCAAGACGCGCAAGGCCTGATCGGCCAGAGTGCGTCCCATTTCCATAATCCGTTCCCGTCCCTGGGCGTCGAGGGTCTGTTCGTGCAACGCCCCGTTCTCCAGGGACAGCACGTGTGTGCAGGACGCCAGAATGACTTCCGGCGCGCCCTTCGAGAAGGCCATGGTCCCTCCGGGGACTGTGTGTAGCGTGGTCATACGTTTGGTCTCGGAGGTGAACGGGATTTCGCCGGTGCGCGGGGTTTGCCGTTCGAGGTCGGTCTTGACGAAGCCGGCCTTGGCGGCGGCCACCACCAGCGCTCCCTCCGTGGCGTCGCCCTTGATGTGCCAGCGGTTGTCGGTCTCTCCTCGCGCGCTGTGGGCGTCGGATGCCAAAGTGGCGGCCCGCAGGAATTGTCGCAGTGCCTCGTCCGGCTCCAGGGTCTGTCCGTTGGTGAGGAACTGCCCGTGGGGTTCGTATCCTGCGCCGGATACTTCCCACAGACGCCCGGCCACGTAAAGTCTGCGGACGGTCATTTCGTCCTTGGTCAGGGTTCCGGTCTTGTCCGAACAGATGACCGAGGTGCATCCCAGCGTTTCCACGGCCGGCAGTCTCCGCATCAGGGCATGCCGTTTGACCATGCGTTGTACGCCGATTGCCAGCGAGATGGTCACCACGGCCGGCAGTGCTTCCGGTACCACGGCCACGGCCAGGGCGACGCCGAAGATAAGCATTTCCATGAACGGCTGGCCGCGCAGGAGGCCCAGCCCCACAATGAGCGACACGATAACCAGTGCGACGCGCGCCAGCAGGTGGCCCACCTTGTCGAGGTTCTTCTGAAGAGGAGTGCGCTCGGTTTGGACGGTCTGGAGCATCCGCGCAATCTTGCCGAACTCGGTGTTCATGGCCGTGGCGACGACCACGGCGCGACCCCGTCCATAGGCGGCCGATGTACCGGCATAGGCCATGTTCTTGCGGTCGCCCAGGGCGGCATCGGTTCCGGCAATGGGTCCGGCGTGTTTCTCGACCGCCACCGATTCACCCGTGAGCGCGGCTTCCTCGATCTGGAGATTGATCGACTCGACGAGCCGTACGTCGGCCGGCACGCGGTCGCCCGCCTGCAGTAGAACGATATCGCCGGGAACCAGATGTTGGGCCGGAACCTCGAGTTCCTCGCCGTCGCGCAACGCGGTGGCTGTGGGGGCCGCCATCTTGCGCAAGGCATCGATGGCCCGTTCCGCGCGGAATTCCTGGATGAACCCGAGTACCACGGCAAACAGCACGATGATGCCGATTACAATCGTCTCCACGCCTTCGCCCAGGAATGCGGAGAGGCCTGTGGCCACCAGTAGGATAACGATGAGTACGTTCTTGAACTGGTCGAGCAGTAGTTTCCACGGCGACACGCGGCGGGCCGCCTCGAGTTGGTTAGGTCCATATTCGTCCAGGCGGCGAGAGGCTTCCTGGGTGTTGAGACCCGTGGAACTGGTCTTCAATTTTGCAAGCACCGCGTCTACGGTCAGGGTATGCCACATGGGCGCGAGGGGGGGTGACGGGGTGGCGGCGACTTTGTCTTTCGGAGTCTGCATACGTTAATTCTCCTTCTGGGCCAAAAATGGTTTCGTGGGGCGAAAGTGTTGGAAATCCGGCGCGGGCAGTCAAGGACAACCGGCTTGGTTACAATTCCATCTGTACGCCAAGTTCGATGACGCGGTTGGGAGGGATCCGGAAGAACTTCGAGGCGTCATAGGCATTGCGGGACAGGAAGGCGAAGAGGTGTTTGCGCCAGGAGTACATGTTTTTGCTGGGGCGCAGGATCAGGGTTTCGCGTCCCAGGAAGAATGTGCATTTCATGGGATCCAGGTTGAGGCCAGGGATATCCAATCCGCGGAGCAGGGCGGGCAGGTCGGGATCCTCGCTGAATCCGTAGCGGGCAATGATGCGGATGAAGCCGGTTTCAAGGCGTTCGATGGTTACGCGGTCGGAGTCGGCAATCCGCGGTACTTCCTCGTTCATGACGCGCAGGAGCACGACGGTTTCGTGCAGGACCCTGTTGTGCTTGTAGTTGTGCAGCAACGGTCGCGGAACGGCATCGGCGTTGCCTGTCAGGAAGATGGCGATGCCGGGCACTCGTAAGGGGGGGGTGCGGAGGGCTTCCTTCAGGAAGTCGGCCAGGGGCAGGCTTTCGTCGGCCATTTTACGACTCATCAGGAGGCGGCCGCGTTGCCAGGTGACCATGATGGTGAACATCACGATGGCGACACAGAGACCCACCCAGCCGCCATGGGGAAGTTTAAGGATGTTGGAGGTGAAGAAGGTGATGTCGAGGATGTAGATTGGCGCCGTGACGAGGAACACCAGGGCGGGATGCCAATGCCACTTCCGTCGCATGAAGATGGTCAGCATGACGGTGGTCAGCAGCATCGTCATTGAGACCGCCAGGCCGTAGGCGCCGGCGAGTCCGTCGGAATTGCGGAATCCGAGGACGAGGGAGACCGTGCCGACGAGCAGCATGCCGTTCACGGCGGGCAGGTAGACCTGGCCGATGGTGGATTGGGAGGTGTGGACGATGTTCTGGCGCGGGCAGTAGCCGAGTTGCATGGCCTGGCGTGTCAGGGAGAAGGCGCCGGAAATGACGGCCTGTGAGGCGATGACGGTGGCGGCGGTGGCGAGGATGACCAGCGGGTAGAGCATGGAATCGGGGGCCAGGCGGTAGAAGAGGTGGGTCTGGGCCTCCGGTTCATTGAGGTGCGTGAGGAGATAGGCGCCCTGTCCGAAGTAGTTGATCAACAAGGCCGGCAGGACGAGTGTGAACCAACCGATGCGGATTGGCAACCGGCCGAAGTGGCCCATATCGAGATAGAGGTCCTCGCCGCCGGTCATACACAGGAAGACGGTTCCCATGGTGACGAAGGCGTGGAAGCGGTGTTCGGCAAAGAAGGCGACGGCGTAGGCGGGATTCATGGCGGCCAGGACGACGGGAGTCTGTACGATGTGCCGGAGGCCGAGGATGGCGATGACAACGAACCAGACGGCCATGATGGGGCCGAAGACCGTGCCGACGCGCTGACTGCCGTGTCGTTGGAACCAGAACAGGCCAACGAGGATGACGAGGGACAGTGGCACCACCCATCTATGCAGGGCGGGGGCGGCCACTTGAAGTCCTTCGACGGCGCTCAACACGGAGATGGCGGGAGTGATGAGACCGTCGCCGTAGAGGAGGGCGGCGCCGAACAGGCCGCATCCGATGATGATGCGGGTGGCGCGTGTTGGCGTCGTATTGGCGTCGTGACGGATGAGTGCGGTGAGGGCGAGGATACCGCCTTCGCCGCGGTTATCGGCGCGCAGGACGAGCGTCAGGTATTTGAGGGTGATCAGGCCGGCCAGGGACCAGAAGATCAGGGACAGGACGCCAAGGATCGAGGCCGGGGTGGGAGGGGTGGCCTCGTTGAAGCAGAGGCGGAAGGCGTAGAGGGGGCTGGTGCCGATGTCGCCATAGACGACGCCAAGCGCGGCGAGGGTTAGCCCGGTCAATACTCCCGTCCGTGATTTTTGGGAAGATGTCTGCATAAATCCGCTAAAACGCCCATTTCAATGACATGGTTGGGCGAAATAGTAAAGGATTTTGAGGGGTGGCGGGGTGAAGGCGGGGTCGTATCTCCCTGGATAAGTCCGGCG
>JBIJCW010000239.1:0-3100 GCA_044344495.1 Kiritimatiellia bacterium
GCAGACGTCCGCAAGTCAGTTCACCGGGCAATATGCCTGGAATGGATCAAGTGCGCTCGGTACGATCAGCAATGGGTGTCTGTGGCCCTACCTGAAGGAAAAGGATGTCTATTTGTGTCCGACGTTTGCGCTACGGACGGTCTGTGGTCAATCGGATGCGATGCGTAGTTACGCCCTGAATACGAATGCCAGCGGGGTCATTATCGGGGCGTACAATGCTTCGACGATGGTTTTGTTCGGGGACGACTTGAATGTCAGGAATAGCCCATACGATGGGGCGTTTGCTACGAATGAGGTCGCGCGCTGGCATTCGGCGGGCAAGGGATTTGTGGTGTATGGGGACGGGCGGGTGGACAAGTGGTAGTGTTGCGAAATAGTGTCGGCGAAATAGTTGACAGGCGGGAGTGGCACTCACTATAGTCTGCGGTTCCTTGAGGGCGATTAGCTCAGTTGGTTAGAGCACTACCTTGACATGGTAGGGGTCACAGGTTCGAGTCCTGTATCGCCCACCAGCCTTTGTATCGAGATGACATTGTCGAACCCTCCAATCCTAACGCTTCAAATCACCGAAACCGAGGATGACAGCGAGTCCGTTTCGGAACTGTTTCTTGATGGAAGATTCGAAGTCATTTCCCGTTCGGGGCTGAGTCTCACCGAGGCGCATCTCATTGAAGCGATTCCGCTGTTCCCGCCGAAAGCGCAACGGATTCTGGTATTGGGGAACCGCACGGGTGCCATCGCCATGCTGGCCGCGCATGTTCATGCCGGACTCCAGGTGACCGTATCCTCGCTTGACGTTTTTCACCATTATGCGGTTGAGCGCAACCTGCGCCGGAATCCGGCGCCCGGGGTTCTGTGCCGGTGTGAACCTTATGTCGAGGAACGGGAGTACTTCGACGCCATTTGCCTCCAGATTTCCCGCGGCACCACGTCCAACGAACTGATTCTGGATCTGCTTCAACAATGTCATCTGGCCCTGAAGACGGGAGGGCTGTGTTTTGTCACGGTGGAGGAGGATGCTCCCTGGGTCGCCGGGAACATCAAGAAGTGTTTCGGCGCCTGCTCCATCCGTGGCCAAAAGCAGGACTCAACGTTGCTCGTTGCCAGGAAGAAAGGTGAGTTGAAATCGCCCAAGGTGTATCAGGCTGAATTCACCATGACCCTTCCCAGCGGGTTGCCGGTCATGCTGACGACCCTGCCCGGGGTATTTGCGCACCGCCGCGTTGATCCGGGGGCGCAGGCGTTGGCCGAGATTGTGGAGACCCGGCCTGAGGACAGCATCCTGGACATGGGTTGCGGCTGCGGCAGTATAGGCATTTCGCTGGCGAAAAACCAGCCGACGGCCCGTGTGTGTTTTGTAGACTCCCATGCCCGCGCCACGACCGTTACCCGGCAGAACTGCATTGCCAACGGCCTCACGCAATTCTCCGTTGTACTCAGCGACGAGGGGGTCCGGCCGCCCGCCCGCTTTACGTTGTTTGTTGGCAATCCCCCGTACTACTCCCACAACCGGATCACGGATTTCTTCATCCGGACCGCCTTTGACGCCCTCTTGCCGGCAGGACGCGCCTATGTGGTGGCCAAGAACGCCTCTCATGTTCTGATCTACATGAAGGAGGTGTTCGGCAATGCCGAATTGTTACACCGGCGCGGCTACCAAATTGTGAAGTCGGTGAAATCATGAATTGCCGGGCCGGGTGCGCGGCCTGCTGCGTGGAGATCTCCATTTCATCACCCATTCCCGGGCTGCCGGATGGGAAACCGGCCGGGCAGAGGTGCGTTCAGTTGACAGAGCAGGGATTTTGCCGGTTATTCGGCCATCCCAGTCGCCCCGACGTCTGTGTCAGATTGCGTCCATCCGAAGAAATGTGCGGCCACACCGCCGCGCAGGCCTGTCGTTATCTTGCGGCGCTGGAGCTAGCCACAGCACCGGAGTAACGTCCCGTTATTCCGGCGAGGGCGTGGTTTTTGATGAACTGTCCTTGAGGGGGACAATCTGGTTATAGACGGGGGCTCCGTCCTTGAAGTCCCTCAAGTCCTGGACGAAATAACCCTTGCGCTCGAACTGGTAGCGCCCGTCGGGGGCGGACCTGGCGAGCCCTGGTTCCACGTAGGCTTGAATCACCTTCAGGGAGTCGGGGTTGAGGTTGATCTTGTAATCCACACCGTCCGGAACATCGTCCGGGTGTTCGGCCGTGAAGAGGCGGTCGTAGAGGCGCACCTCGGCGGGGACGGCGTGCGAGGCGGCGACCCAGTGGATGGTGCCTTTCACCTTGCGGCCGTCCGGCGCGTTACCGCCGCGGGTGGCGGGGTCGTACGTGGAGCGGATTTCGGTGATCCGACCGGTTTGGGGATCCTTGGTGAAGCCGGTGCAGGTGACGAGGTAGCCGTAACGCAGGCGGACTTCACGGCCCGGGGCGAGACGGAAGAACTTCTTGGGCGCGTCCTCGCGGAAGTCGTCGACTTCGATGTAGAGTTCCCTGGAGAAGGGGATCTGGCGCGTTCCGGCGGCGGGATCCTCGGGGTTGTTGACGGCCTCCAGCCATTCGACCTGTCCTTCGGGATAGTTCTCGATGACCAGCTTGACCGGGTCGAGGACTGCCATGGCGCGGGGGGCCGACTTATTCAGTTCCTCGCGCAGGCAGAATTCCAGCAGGGCGATATCGGTGTAGCCATCGAACTTGGTCACGCCGATCCGTTTGCAGAAATTCCGGATGGCGGAGGGGGTGAAGCCGCGTCGCCGCAGGCCGGCGATGGTGGGCATACGGGGGTCGTCCCAACCGGCGACATGGCCATCCCTCACAAGTTCCAGGAGTTTGCGTTTGCTGAGGACAGTATAGGTGATGTTCAGGCGGGCGAACTCGATCTGGCGCGGGGGATTGGGGAATTCGAGTTCGCGGATGAACCAGTCGTAGAGGGGCCGGTGCACCTCGAACTCGAGGGTGCAGAGTGAATGGGTGATGTTTTCGAAGGCATCCTCGAGGGGGTGGGCGAAATCATAGGTTGGGTAGATGCACCATTTGTCGCCCGCGCGGTAGTGGGAGGCGCGCATAATGCGGTAGATGACGGGGTCCCGCATGTGGAGGTTGGGCGAGGCCAT
>JBIJCW010000240.1:0-3086 GCA_044344495.1 Kiritimatiellia bacterium
CGATTCAGGAGAGCCGGGGGAGCGTGGACGGTTTGGTGCTGAATCCGGGCGCCTACACGCATACGAGCCTGGCCATTCGGGATGCACTGCAAGGGGTGGCAATTCCCTGTGTGGAGGTGCATCTGTCGAATATTCACGCAAGGGAGGGATTCCGGCATGTGAGTATGACGGCGGCGGCCTGTGTCGGGCAGATATGCGGGTTTGGCCCGCAGAGTTACCTGCTGGGGATTGATGCGGTGGCGGGGTATTTGAAGAAGAATGGTTGATGGCGGATGACAGAGGGGGCTGAATGAGTAAAGCGGTTGAGTTGGTGGTGGTGGGGTCGATCGGGTTGGACACGATTGAGACGCCTTGGGCGAAGCATGAGGAAATCCTGGGTGGATCGGTAAGTTATGCCTGTGCTGGGGCTTCCTTTTTCGCTCCGGTTGGCATGGTTGGGGTGGTGGGGATGGACTTTCCGGCGCCTTTTGAGGCGCTTTACCGGAAGTTCGGGATTGACCTGCGCGGGTTGCAGAAAGCCGAGGGCAAGACGTTCCGGTGGTCCGGCGTTTATGAAGCGGACATGAACAATCGCCGGACGCTGGTGACGGACTTGAATGTCTTTGCCAAGTTCATGCCGCAACTGCCGGAGGATTACCGCCGGGCTCCGTTTCTCTTTCTGGCGAACATTTCGCCGGAGTTGCAGTTGCATGTGTTATCGCAGGTGAATTCGCCGAAGTTTGTGGCGGCGGACACGATGGATTTATGGATTAACACGGCGCGTGGACCCTTGCTGGAAGTGATCGCGGCGGTGGATATGATCACGTTGAACGATTCCGAGGCCCGGTTGCTGGCGGGGGAGCATAATCTGGTCAAGGCGGCGAAGAAGATCATGGGCTGGGGGCCTGACTATGTGGTCATCAAGAAAGGGGAGCATGGGGCGATGTTGTTCTCGCCGGGCGGGGTCTTTGTGGTGCCGGCGTTTCCGCTGGATGCGGTGCATGACCCGACTGGAGCTGGCGACACGTTTGCGGGCGGATTCATGGGTGCGTTGGCGGAGATGGGGGCGGTTGATCACCTTGCCATACGGCGTGCCATGGCGTATGGGAGTGTGGTGGCGTCGTTTGGTGTCGAGGCGTTCAGTCTGGAGCGGTTGCAGAAACTCAACCGGGCCGAGATTGAGCACCGGTTCAAGGCGTTCGTCGATCTCACGCATTTTTCGGCAGGCTGATGAGGAAGGGTTGATGGGGGATGGGGGATGGAAAACAAGAGGAAATGGGGACTGGACAAAGCGGATGGGGTTGAATAGATTTACGGGCGTTTGGCACCACGCGGGAGTAATTCAGTGGTAGAATGTCAGCTTCCCAAGCTGAACGTCGTGGGTTCGATCCCCATCTCCCGCTCCATCTCACATACCCATTCCCGTTCCGATCAGACCCCTCGTTCTACTTTCGGGTGATGGATAGCAGGGTCAGGTCATCGGTCAGGCGGATTCCGGAGGAATAGGCCAGCAACTTGTTTTCCAGGAGGTCGAGTTGTGGCCTGCCGTTCAGGTACAGGGCAGGCTGGGATAAGAGGTCAATGAGGCCGGCTTCCTCCAGTTCGACCCCTGCGGCGTTGTTGATCTCGATGGCGCCGTCGGTATAGAGCAGGAGTGTATCGCCATGGTCAAGGGTCAGGTGTTCCGTTGAATAGACGGAGTCGGCGACCATTCCCAAGGCCGGTTGGGGGGTCCCCATGGCTTGGATGCCACCCTTGTGGCTGATATGCAGAGGGGCAGGGTGTCCGGCGCTAAGGAACTCGACGGTGCCGTCGGCGGCATTGATGGTCATGCACAGGGCGGTGGCGAAATAGCCGGCGTCGCCTGTCAAGGAGTGCAGTTGGTGGTTAATGTGGGTGAGGAATTTTCCGGGATTGCCTGCTTCGCCCCGCCAGTCTTCCCAGAGGGAGCGTAACTGCATGCTGTAGAGGGCGGAGGCCACGCCATGACCCATGACATCGGCAATCATGACGCCCAGCAGATCGGGATAGAGAATCTCGACGTGGTAGAAATCGCCGCCGACCACATCATTGGGTGTGTAACGGACGGCGATAGCCAGGCGCGGGTCGGGGTTGAGGTCCATGGACATGGCGGCCGTTTGGATCATCTGGGCGCGCTCCAAGTCCTTCATGTTGCCCGTGAGGTCCCTGAACAGTTCGATGCCGCCGATGACGGTGCCGCGGGCGTTGCGAATAGGCGCCACCGAGACCTCGACGGGGATGCGGACGCCGGAGCGGTGTTTGGCATAGACGAGGATGGGTTCGTGACTGGGTTCGCCGGTGACAATGCAGCGATGGAGCGGGCAATAGTCCTTGCCGCAGAGTTCATGCCCATCCTTGTCGACATGGACGAGGATGTTATCGCTGCAACTGTGGCCGGAGACTTCATCCTTGGTCCAGCCGGCGATCACGGTGGCGGCGGTATTCCAGAAGAGGATATTGCGATCAACATCGGTGATGTAGGCGCCGTCGGGGAGTGTGTTCAAGATGGCCGGGGCACTCAGGTGCTTGATGGTGCTACGTGACAGCGACAGCGGTTTCATAATCGTGTCCTCCCATGGAGAGATTGACACGAATACGAGGAATGGCAAGCGGGAAGTGGTGGGATGCGGCGAAGGCGCGCAGGTTGCACCTGCCGGTGAAAGAGTTTATCCCTGAAGATACCGAAAAGATGATGGCGCCATACGGGTCAATCCTTGATCTGATTTAACGGACTCCTGACATCCGTTTTCCGGGGAATATGAGATCATATAAGTAGAGCGACGGGGGTGGATGCGAGAAGCGTCCTGTAAACTCACCAGCCATGACCCCTTAGCTGGTTAGGACTTGCTCCTGACTGGCTAAGGGGTGTCACTTTTTACATAGGGGGGATTGGAGCATTGGGTTTCGGCTTGAAGCGGGAGGATGGGCATCCTATGATTCCGACCGCTTTCATACCCCCGTAGCTCAGCTGGATAGAGCATCGGATTTCTAATCCGGCGGTCGCAAGTTCGAACCTTGCCGGGGGTGCCATTCAAACACCAATCGTTCTTGTGTAAATCCGCATTATGGCCAATAGAATCAATGGT
>JBIJCW010000061.1:0-10998 GCA_044344495.1 Kiritimatiellia bacterium
CATCAGCCGGATGCAGGGCAAGGACGCGCTGGAAACGATCAGTCCCCTGTTGAATTTCGAGTGATAACCTGTTGAACAAGAAGAGGACGCCCATGGCTACACGCAACGGACAAACCAGGCATATTTTTGTGACCGGGGGCGTGGTTTCCTCCCTGGGCAAGGGGTTGACGGCAGCCGCGCTGGCGTTGTTGTTGCGGCAGCGCGGTTACCGGGTCAAGATGCAGAAGCTGGATCCCTACCTGAATGTCGATCCGGGCACGATGTCGCCGTACCAGCACGGGGAAGTGTACGTGACGGTGGACGGGGCGGAGACGGATTTGGATCTCGGGCATTATGAGCGGTTCACGGGGATTCCCTGTTCGCGGCACAGCAACTACACGTCGGGGAGCATCTATCGGGCGGTGATTTCCCGGGAGCGGGAGGGTGGCTATCTCGGCAAGACAGTGCAGGTGATTCCGCACATCACTGATGAAATCAAGGCGGCGATCCGGTCGCTGGATGCCGATGACGTTGATATCGCGATCACGGAGATCGGCGGGACGGCGGGGGACATCGAGTCGCTGCCGTTCCTGGAGGCGATACGGCAATACCGGCATGAGATTGGGAGGCAGAACGGGCTCTTCATCCACCTGACGCTCGTGCCGTACATCAAGGCCGCCGGCGAGATGAAGACCAAGCCGTCGCAACAGTCGGTGGGGATTTTGCGCACCATCGGGATTGTTCCGGACATCCTTATTTGCCGGTGCGAACACCCGATGAATGCGGAGCACAAGGCCAAGCTGGCGCTTTTCTGCGATGTGGATGAGAAGAAGGTGATCGAGGAAAAGGATGTCGATCATTCCATTTACGAGGTACCCCTGGAGCTGGCGCGACAGGATGTTGATGTCTACATTCTGGAATTGCTGGGGTTGCATGTGAATGCCCTGGATCTTTCGGAGTGGAAGAACATGGTGAAAACGTTGATCACTCCGCCGCAAGGCACCGTGGAGATCGCGGTTGTCGGGAAATACATCGGATTGCGCGATTCCTACAAGAGTATCTATGAGGCCCTGACACATGGGGGTGTTGCGAACCAGGTCAAGGTGGCGGTCCGGATGATTGAATCCGAGGATGTGGAGAAATCCGGCGCGGAGTCCCTGCTGGAGGGGGTTTCCGGAGTGCTGATCCCGGGCGGGTTCGGGGATCGCGGCATTGAGGGCAAGATCCAGGCCATCCGGTATGCGCGGAAAAACAACATTCCCTTCTTCGGGATCTGTCTGGGGATGCAGTGCGCCACCATCGAGTACGCGCGAAATGTGTGCGGAATGGCGGGTGCCAACAGTACGGAGTTTGCCGCGGATACTCCCTATCCGGTCATCGACATGATGATTGAGCAGAAGAAGGTTACCGAAAAGGGAGGCACGATGCGGCTGGGTGCCTATCCCTGCCATATGGCGGACGAATCGGTGGCTCGCCGATTGTACGGCCAGGCGGACATCCAGGAGCGGCACCGCCACCGGTATGAGTTCAATAACAAGTTCCGGGACAGGATGCAGAAGGCCGGACTGGTCTTTTCGGGGGTGTGTCCCGGGCGTGATCTTGTCGAGATTGTGGAACTCAAGGATCATCCCTGGTTTGTCGGGTGTCAGTTCCATCCGGAATTCCAGTCAACGCCGCTTCAGGCGCATCCCCTGTTCAGGGGGTTTGTGGAGGCGGCGGTGCGGCAGCGGGGGAAGGCCGACGCCAAGAAGCAGAAGCGCGGCAGTCGTCCCGGCAAAGAGATATAGGCGAAGATGCCGAAGCGAACCGACATCAAGAAGATCATGCTGATCGGATCCGGTCCGATTGTGATCGGGCAGGCCTGTGAATTTGACTACTCCGGGGTGCAGGCGTGCAAGGCCCTGAAGGAGGAGGGGTATGAGGTGGTGCTGGTGAACAGCAATCCGGCCACCATCATGACGGATCCCGAGTTTGCGGACCGGACGTATATTGAGCCGCTCAAGGCCGACATTCTGAGGGAGATCATTCGGCGGGAGCGTCCGGATGCGTTGCTGCCGACGCTGGGGGGGCAGACGGCGCTGAATCTTGGGGTTGAACTGCACGACATGGGGGTGTTGAAGCGTTACGGTGTGGAGATGATCGGCGCCAACGCGGATGTGATTCGCAAGGCCGAGGATCGGGCGCTGTTCAAGGCCGCCATGCAGAAGATAGGACTTGATCTTCCGTTGAGCGGGTCGGCGCATTCGCTGGAGGAAGCGATTGCCGTGCGCGGGAAAATCGGCGCCTATCCGGTGGTCATTCGGCCGGGATTTACCTTGGGGGGCACCGGTGGCGGCATCGCGCGGAATGACAAGGAGTTCGAGGAAATTGTCCAGCGCGGCCTTTTCTACAGCCCCACCTGCGAGGTTCTGGTCGAGGAGTCCGTACTCGGATGGAAGGAATTCGAGTTGGAGGTGATGCGGGATCGCAAGGACAACTGCGTCATCGTCTGTTCGATTGAGAATCTGGATCCGATGGGAGTACATACCGGCGACAGCATCACGGTGGCGCCAGCCCAGACCCTGACGGACCGGGAATACCAGCGCATGCGGGACGCCTCCCTGGCGGTCATGCGCGAAATCGGTGTGGAGACGGGCGGGTCGAATGTGCAGTGGGCCCTGAACCCGGCCAACGGGCGGATGGTGATCATTGAGATGAATCCGCGGGTGTCGCGGTCGAGCGCCCTGGCGTCGAAAGCCACGGGGTTTCCCATTGCCAAGATCGCGGCCAAGCTGGCGGTGGGCTATACACTCGATGAATTGCGCAACGATATCACGCGTGAGACGCCGGCCTGCTTTGAGCCCTCGATTGACTACGTCGTGACGAAGATGCCCCGCTTTGCCTTTGAGAAGTTTCCGGGGGTGGACAGCCGGCTTGGCACGCAGATGAAGTCGGTGGGCGAGGTGATGAGCATTGGACGGACGTTCAAGCAGTCGTTCCAGAAAGCCTGCCGTTCGCTGGAGATCGGGGTGGCTGGATTCGGCGCGGACCCCAAGGATGCGGCCTTTGACGCCATGGATGATGCCAAGGTTGAATCCGAGTTGGAGCGGCCGAATGCCATGCGGGTGTTTGTGATCAGGACGGCATTCAAGCGCGGCTGGAGTGTTGAACGGGTACACAAGATCACCGGAATCGACCCCTGGTTCCTTCGCCATCTGGAGGAGTTGGTGGCTTTTGATTCCGAAATCAAGTCGGCGGGCACGGTCATGGCGCTCAAGAAGGACGTTGCGCTCTTCCGGCAGGTCAAGGAGATGGGGTATTCCGATCGCCAGATTGCGTGGTTGTTGGGCGGCAAGGAGGCGGAGGTCCGCGCGGCGCGGGAGGAGATCAAACTCCTGCCGGTGTACGGGTTGGTGGATACCTGCGCGGCGGAATTCACGGCATTCACCCCTTATTTCTATTCGACCTATGGCGATGTGGATGAGAGCAGGCCGGGGACCAAGCAGAAGGTGATGATTCTCGGTGGCGGGCCGAACCGGATCGGGCAGGGAATTGAATTTGACTACTGCTGTGTGCATGCCGCCTTTGCGTTACATGAGGCGGGGTTCGAGACCATCATGGTCAACAGCAATCCGGAGACTGTCTCGACGGACTACGACACCAGTGACCGGTTGTATTTCGAGCCCCTGACCCTGGAGGATGTCCTGCACATTTACCGGCGCGAGCAATGCTGGGGCGTGATTGTGCAGTTCGGGGGGCAGACGCCTTTGAACCTGGCCAGGGAGTTGGAGGCCAACGGGGTCAATATTATCGGCACCAAGCCGGCCAGTATTGAAGTGGCGGAAGACCGCGATCTTTTCCAGGCCATGATCAAGCGCCTGAAGCTTAGGCAGCCTGAGAATGGCATGGCGACAACGGTCGAGCAGGCGGAAGTGATCGCGGAGCGGATCGGGTACCCTGTGCTGATGCGTCCCTCGTTTGTGCTGGGCGGCAGGGCCATGGTGATCGTCTACAACCGTGACATGTTGCGCAAATACATGGCCGAGGCCGTGGAAGTCTCCGAAACGCGGCCGGTTCTGGTGGATCGCTATCTTGAAGACGCGGTGGAAGTGGATGTGGATTGCATCTCGGATGGCGAAACCTCGGTGATCGGCTCCATCATGGAGCATGTTGAACTGGCTGGAATTCATTCCGGCGACAGCGCCTGCACCATTCCCCCGCCGACGTTGTCCGAGGCTGTCAAGGATGACATCCGGCGTTGCACGTTGAAAATGGCCAGGGAGCTCAAGGTAGTCGGGTTGATGAACGTGCAGTATGCGGTCAAGGACGGTGACGTCTACGTGCTGGAGGTGAACCCGCGGGCCTCCCGGACGGTCCCCTTTGTGAGCAAGGCGATCGGTGTGCCGCTGGCCAAGCTGGCGGCGCTGGCGATGGCCGGCTTCAAACTCAAGGATATGGGGTTCACCAGCGAGATCATCCCCCGGCATTTCTCGGTCAAGGAAGCGGTCTTTCCGTTTGCGCGATTCCCCGGCTGCGATGTGATCCTGACGCCGGAAATGAAGTCCACCGGTGAAGTGATGGGCATTGATACCAGCGGCGGGATGGCCTTTTTGAAGAGCCAGATTGCGGCCGGGAATCCATTGCCTACCAAGGGTAACATCTTCCTGAGCATCCGTGATGAAGACAAGCAGGAGATTATTCCGCTGGCCAAGCGGATGCATGAGATGGGCTTCACGATCTATGCAACCGTGGGGACGAGTACCTTGTTGCGGGGGAGCGGCATTCCCACCCACGCCCTGTTCAGGATTTCGGAGGGCCGCCCGAACGTGGTGGATCTGATTGAGGAGAAACAGGTGCAGTGGATCATCAACACCCCGTCCAGCGGGCCGGTGCCACGCATTGACGAGGTCAAGATGCGGTCGCATGCCGTGATCCGGAATATTCCGATTACCACCACGATTCACGGGTTGCGTGCAGCCCTGACGGGCATTGACGCCGTGCGGGAGTCGGACCGGGTGGAAGTCTGCAGTTTGCAGGAGTTCCACCGCCACTCACCGCGTATCACGTTCCCGGTGCTGACGGGAACGGACAAGTCGCCCCGGCGCAAGGGCCGGGCGGGGGCCTGAGCGGCTGTGCCGGAATGAAAGAGGGATATTCAAAATTCTCGGCCGCGTTTGTCGGCGCCATGACGCTTGAGGCGGATGCCCTGGAGGGGCTCAACTGCTGGCGGGAGCGGCTGCGGGTGCTTGGCATGGTTGGCGCCTTTGAGGCAGGCGAACTCGCAGGGGTCGGGTTTGGCAATCTCAGCCAACGCGCGGCACGGGGGTTCCTGATCACGGCGACACGCACAGGACAGTTGCCGCTGTTGACGATCCGTGACTATTGCGAGGTGGTGTCGATTGACCTGGAGCGGAATACGGTTTCATTCCTGGCGATGGGGAACGACATCACGCCTTCGGCTGAATGCATGACCCATGGGGCCTTGTATGAGGCTGACGCGGAAATTGGCGCCGTGATCCATGTTCACCACAACCGGCTGTGGCGGCGATTGTTGAACCGGTATCCGACCTCTTCTCCGGACGCGGACTATGGCACTCCCGCCATGGCGCGCGAACTGCGGCGACTCTACCAGGAAAGCGAATTGCCGCGCCTGCGCGTTGCAGCCATGGGCGGGCACGAGGATGGCGTCATCGCCCTCGGGCGTGATATCGATGAAGCAGGGAAGACATTGTTGAAGGCGTACAGGGTCGCAATGGCCGGGTAACGCTGTCTTTCGGCCGTCCCGTGTCGGGCGCTGATGTTCAATATCGCGGCGGCAGGTCTTTTGACTCCGGGTCGGGCCCCAGGATAAGCCGTTTTGCCGGATTGGGTTCAAACTCGGACCAGGGAACGTCCTTTGGGAGGGTGCCCAGCGCCTTTAGGAAGAGGGCAACGGTGCATTCGGCGTCCTGGAGTGCGCAGTGGAAGCGGAGGTTGCGTGCCTGGCTGTTCGTGGTGGTTGGCGCGGATTCGGCAGGCGGCATGAGGGGGCAAAGTGACTTGGTGAGCGCCTCCAGTGAATAACTGCGGCGGCCGGGGAACCACCGTTTGAACAGGCGTAGGGTGTCGAACAGCGGGGTGCCTGGTGCGGCGAGGTTGTGCCGGTCGAGTTCGGCGAGTATGAACCGTCGATCAAACCTGGCGTTGTGCGACAGCAGAACGCCGTCCTGAACAAAGGCGACGAACTGTGTGTAAACCTGGGGAAAAGCGGGAGCGGCCGCCACCATGGCGGATGAGAGGCCGTGAATGCGTTCGGAGGCGGGAGGGATGGGGATGCCGGGATTGATCAGCCAGGATTGGCGTTCCTTGATCTGGCCGCCCTGGACCCGGATGGCGGCCAACTCGATGACGCGGTCTTTCGCCGGACTCAGCCCCGTGGTTTCGAGGTCGAAGATGACGAATGAAATGTCCTGAACACTTTTCCCGGCGGCATGGGAGGCGGTGTTGGTGGCGGCCGCCACGGCCAGTCCGAGCCGCGAGCCAAGCACGACCGCCACAAGCATGCGTACGGCAATAGTGGCCGATCTTGTCATCCGGTCCGTCGGGCCTGCCATGCTTGATCCAGTTCGGACTGAATGCGGCGTGTCGCCTCGGCGGGGTCGGCGGCATCCAGGATGGGCCTGCCCACCACCAGATAGGTCGCCCCGGATTCAACGGCAATGGCAGGAGTGGCCACCCGTTTCTGGTCGCCGATATCCGATCCGGCGGGCCGGATCCCGGGCGTCACAAGAATCGGGGTGGGACCAAACTCCCGGCGGAGTGCCGCCGCCTCGAGCACCGAGGTTACGACTCCGTCGATGCCGCACTTCAGGGCCAACTCGGTGAGGCGCAAGGCTTGTTCGCTGACCGTGCGTGTAATGCCCAGGTCGGTGAAGTCCTCCTGCCCCAGACTGGTCAGGGTGGTGACGGCCACCAATTTGGGGCGGCGGGGGCCAAACGCGGCGGCGGCCTCGGCGGCGGCCGTCAGCATGGCCCGGCCACCAATGGCATGGACCGTCATGAGGGATGCTCCCAGTGAGCCGGCCGCCGTCACGGCATTGGCGACGGTCCGGGGAATATCGTGCAGTTTAAGGTCCAGGAAGATGTTTCGGTGGTCAGCGGCAAGGGTTTTGACTAGGGCCGGTCCCTCGGCGGTGAACAACTCCAGGCCGACCTTGAACCAGGAAAGTTCACGGGGCAGAATCTTCAGCAAGGGGGGCAGATCGCCAGCTTTGGGGACATCCAGTGCGAGAATGACTTCGGGTTTCATCGTGCCTCAAGGGTTATGCTGATCAAAACGGTTGGACTCTATCGCAAGGCTTGGTTGAATTCGAGAAGAAATGGCGGGGCGCTTGCAGGCGCTGGCCAGGCGAAGTCATGGTTGTGGAAACCGGGGTTTTCTCCTATAAGGTCTGTATGCGGTTTCTTTTATACAACGTTCGTTACTGTGCGGGGATTGGGAGCCGGTTCCACCTGCCATTTCCCGGCAGCGGCTATCTCAAGCATACGCACGAGACCCTCGGCAAGATCAGTGAATTCATCGGGACGGTGGCACCGGACATTGTCGGTCTGGTTGAAGTGGATGGAGGCTCGTTCCGGTCGGGGCGGGTGAACCAGGCAAAACATATCGCGTCCTCCCTGGGTCATTTCCATGCGTTTGAATCCAAGTACGGCGAGCGGTCGCTTGTGCGATTCCTGCCGGTGGCCAACAAGCAGATGAACGCCTTCCTGAGCAGCGGCATCATCCAGCAGGAGCGCTTTCTCTATTTTGACCATGGGATCAAGAAGTTGGTCATTCAGCTTGAGTTGGAGAACCTCACGGTGTTTCTGGTACATCTCTCGATCCGTTTCCGTCATCGGCAGCATCAACTTTGCGAGCTGTACTCCCTGGTGAAGGAGGTCAAGAAGCCCTATCTGGTTGTCGGGGATTTCAACGTGTTCTGGGGGGACCCCGAGATTGAGTTGTTCCTTGCCGCGACCGGGTTGCGCAGTGCCAATGCCAAGGGTGCGCCGACCTATCCCAGTTGGTCGCCAAAGCGGGAGCTGGACTTCATCCTCTACAGCCCGGCAATCAGAATCACCGGGTTTGAGATTCCCAGGGTGACCCTTTCCGACCACCTGCCGATGGTTTGTGATTTTGAAGTGGAGAGGTGATGGGTTCTGTGGGTGACTGGGGCCGGATGACCGGTTGGCGGCATGCCGGGCGAGGGGAAGCCGGATCTATCGACAGAGGGAGAATCGCTTCATGAAACGTTCCGAGTCCTTGTTGCCCGTCGCGATGGTGGGCATTGGCGGTTATGGCACGGGTCTCCTTCGTACCCTGATTGAGGGTGGGGCAGGGCATGGGTTGAGGGTGGTGGCGGCGGTGGATCCGATGCCCGAACGGGCGCCAATGACGATGGCCATGCTTGCCGACGCAGGTGTTCCCTGTTATGCGAAATGCGAGGATATTCCCGCCGCTCCCGCGGTGCAACTGGCCGTGATCGCTTCGCCAATTCCTGTGCATGCCAGCCAAACCTGTCTGTTGTTATCGCGCGGTATTCATGTGCTGTGCGAGAAACCAGCCGCCGCGACGTTGGAGGACGGGCTGGCGATGGCCAAGGCGGCCCGGGCCGCGGGGCGGCAGTGTGCGATCGGTTTCCAGTGGTCGTTCGCGTCCTCCACCCGGCGCCTGAAGATGGCCCTGGCGAGCGGCAGTCTGGGGGCGCCGCGCAGTATCAGCGTGATGACGTTGTGGCCGCGCGGGAGGGGTTACTATGCACGGAACGGGTGGGCGGGGCGGCGTTACGATGCCGCGGGCCGGGCGGTGTTTGATGATCCGGTCATGAATGCCACCTCCCACTTTCTGCATCACTCCCTGTTCATTCTGGGCGAGGCACCGACGGTCTCGGCATGGCCGGTGAGTGTTGAAGCCGAGCTTTACCGGGCCCGGCCGATCGAGACCTTTGATGCCGCCGCATTACGGCTGAGGACGGCGGGAGGGGTGACAATCCGGTTTCTGACGGCCCACTGTTGCCGGGACATTCTGGGGCCGCTGTTCTCGATTCACTGCGACGAGGCGGATGTCGAGTACAATTGGGAAAGGGGAACAGGGCCCGGGTTTATCGTGCATCGGCCGGACGGATCGCAGGAGATATTGGGTCAACCGGAGGCCGAGTCGCAGGAGAAGTTGTGGCGCACGGTGGCGGCGGTCCGGGCGGGGACCCCGGTGGATTGTCCAGTCGAGGCGGCGCTCCCGCATCTGGCGGTCGCGCAGGCCCTGCGTCAGTTACCGGTGCAGGAGATTCCACCCTCGGTCTGCACTGAGTATGGCGAGGCTGAGGCGGCGGTTCCGGTGCCGGAGGGGTTGGATGAGGTTTTCATCCGGGCGCACAAGAACGGCCTGTTGCCGCATGAGGCTGGCGGGGCGACCTGGACGGTTCCGGCTGTGGCGGCGCCGGATGTTGCTGGTGCCCCGTGATGATGCGGGATCGGTCGCCCACGTGGGCGCACCGGAAGCTCGACGATCACGTCCGGGAGGACCGGGGGAGGTCGGCATCCGGCAGACGAGTGGTCAAGACGGGACCAAAACGGCCTTGCGCCATTTCCGGACCGAATTGATCAGGTACAACTGCCGGCAACGACTCAAGTCCTCCATCCGGATCGTGCCTTCACGGATTTTTCCTTGTTCAAGCAATTCGGCGCGGAAGGTGCCGGGAAGCAGGCCGCATTCCACGCCGGGCGTAATCAGTTGGCCATCCAGATCCACCACCATATTGGCAATGGTGGATTCGGTGATTTGGCCCGCTGAATTCCAGAGGAGCACATCCTCCACCCCGGGGCGGTCGGACTTGGCCTCTTCGTAGACGTGGCGATGGGTAGTCTTGTGGTAGAGAAATCGGTCCGCCGGATCGATCGGTTTGGCGGCCAATGCGACTCGGACGGGGGTGTCGGTGGCGGCGGGGAGCGGGACGGATTCGATGGAGATGGCGCCGGTGGACGACACCCGGAGCCGGATGCGTTGGGCGGCAGGCGAGGCAGGGAGATGGGACTGGCCGTCGGCCCACTGCAGGAGTCTGGACTGGACCTCTGGCAGGGAGAGGGGTATCCCGAAATACTCGGCCGACCCGGCGAGGCGGTTGCAATGACGGTCCAGAAGGAAGAATCCCGTTGCAGGTTCCCAGCGCAGGGTTTCCAGCAGGCTGAAGGGTGGGGTGGCAGGTTGCAGCACGCCTGCTTTGAGGAGGCACTCCTCATATTCGTCGCGGATGGCGGAATCCCACACGATGCCGCCGCCGACGCCGTATTCGGCCGACTGTTGTTGGCAATCCAGGAGGACGGTTCTGATGGCCACGTTGAATTGGGCATGTCTGCCGGGCGCCAGGTAGCCGATGGCGCCGGTGTAGATCTGGCGGGGTGACTCCTCCAGTTCGGCGATGATGGCCATGGTGCGCGGTTTCGGGGCCCCCGTAATGGAGGCGCAGGGGAACAGGGCTGACATGATTTCGGGGAAGAGCGCCCGGGTCTGGCAGGACACGGTGGAGGTCATCTGCCAGACCGTGGGGTAGCGTTCGATGTCAAAGAGGGAGAGCGGGGTTACGGTCCCGGGGGTCGCCACGCGGCCCATGTCGTTGCGGATCATATCGACGATCATGACGTTTTCCGCGCGGTTCTTTTCCGAATGCCGGAGGGCATCGGCCTGGCGCCGATCCGCGGCGAGTGTCAGCCCGCGGGGAGCGGTCCCCTTCATGGGGCGCGACTCCAGGGTGCCGTTGTGGAAGCGAAAGAATAATTCCGGCGAGGCGGAGCAGATGGCGAACGGGCCGGTGCGGATGAAGGCGGAGTAGAGGGGGCCCTGCGCATGGACGAGCTGGGCGAAGAGGGATCGGGCATCGCCTTCGAAGGAGGCGAGCAGGCGGAGGGTGTAATTCACCTGGTAGGAGTCGCCGTTGTAGAGATAGGTATGAAGGCGGGTGAGGATGGCGGCATAGGCGTCTCTGGAGACGGAGGGTGTCCAATTCAGGGGGATGGGTGTGGTGGGGG
>JBIJCW010000242.1:0-3077 GCA_044344495.1 Kiritimatiellia bacterium
TGTGAGGGGGAGGAGGCGCTCGCCGTAACCGGCGGCAAGAATGACGGCTTTGGCAGGTCGTTTCATGAGAGGGATTTTTCCGGGTAGAGGAGGTGGGTTGAGCGTTCTGCGTCAAAGGCATCCAGATCGGCCTGCCAGGTGTCGACGATGCTGGAGCCGGACTGGCCGGATTGAAGGGCGTGGCGGACGCGGCTTGTGCCGTAGAGTTTATCGAACCAATCCGGCCGGGTGCCGGGGGTGGACCATAGGCGTTCGTGGCCTGCGAGTTGCTGGATGTGGTCCAGAAGAATCACGGAGGAGGTGACAGGGCGGAAGGCGGAGTGGTCGGTGATATTGAGGTGGACGCCGTCCAGGACCTGGGCGGCATAGAGGCCGGAGGCGGCGCGGTAACGGCGGGGGGAGAGGGAAAGGCCGGGGATGGGGCAAGCATGGAGGCGGCGGATGAGGGAGTTTGGATCGAGCCAGGGGGCGGCGATGACCTGGAATGGGTGGTCGGTTCCGGATCCGTAATCGAGGGCGGGGAGGGCTTCGCCGAAGACGGTGGTTGTAAAGAGGCAGGCGGTGTCCCAGGAGTGGATGCGTGGGGAAGGCGGGACCCAGGGTGGCCAGGATGGTTGGCGGAGGGGTTCGCGGTGGTAGTGGCGCATGGGGGCCACGCGCAGGTCCAGGTTCAGGTTCAGGGTGTCGCGGAGCCAGCAGGCGGTTTCGGCGGGGGTCATGGCGTACTGCATGGGGGAGGGAACGAGTCCCACGAAGGAACTGAAGGCGGGATCGAGCAGGGGGCCATCGGGGCGGGATGGAAGCGGGACGGGGCGGTCGGCGACGATGACGGGTTTGCCGTGGGAGGCGGCGGCTTCGAGGACGAGGCGCAGGGTGGAGACATAGGTGTAGGGTCTGGCGCCGAGATCCTGGAACTCCACGACGAGGACGTCGACATGATCGAGCATGGGTCGGGTGGGGGCGCGGGTCTCGCCGTAGAGCGAAAAGATGGGGATATGCCAGGCGGGATGAAAGTCATCCCGGGTGGTTTCGCCGGCGGCGGCGACTCCGGTGAAACCGTGTTCGGGTCCGAAGAGGGCGGCCAGTTTGGTGCCAGGAGCGCCTTGAAGTCGATCGGCGGAGGGGACGCCCTGCCGGTTCACGGCGGCGCGATGACTGACGAGGCCGATACGGGCGCCCTGGATCCAGTCGGGGTATTCGGAAAGCAAGACATCCATACCGGTCAGCAGAACGGGAGGGGAATCAGGGGAGGTCATGAGGGTTTCTGATCCAGAAGGCGGCGGGCGACATTCAGGATCTGCTCCGGCTCAAAGGGTTTCTGGACAAAGCGCCAGGGGCCGGCGGGCAGGTAACTTCGCACGTAGTCGCGCGAGAAACCGCTGAGCATCATCACGGGTGCGGAGGGGTTGATTCTTGTGATTTCCTCGAGAACGGCGCGGCCGTCCTTGCCTGGCATGATCACGTCCAGAATGACCAGGTCGATTTTATCGGTGAGGCGGGAATAGACGGCGAGGGCTTCGTCGCCGTCGTTGGCGGTCATCACCTTGAATCCGGCATGTTTGAGGATGGCTTGAAGTTGCTTGCGGTCGGTTTCCTCGTCATCCACGACGAGGACGGTGGCGGTATGAGAGGGGGTGGACTGGGGTTGGTGAGCGGAGGGGATTGACTCAGGGAGGTAGATGGAGAGGGTCGTTCCCTTGCTCTCTTCGCTGGTGACCTTGATCCATCCGCCATAGCGTTGGATGGCGTTGTAGACGACGGACAGTCCGAGTCCCACATGGTGTTCGTCCGGTTTGGTGGTGAAGAAAGGTTCAAAGATGCGATCGACAATGTTGCGGGGCATACCCCTGCCGGTGTCGCATATGCGCAAGACGGCGAAGGTTCCGGGTTTGGAGCGGGGGTTAAGGCGCCGGTCGGTTTTGGCGAGTTTGAACGGGCGGGTGTCGCAGGTGATGGTTCCGCCTTCCGGCATGGCGTCGGCGGCGTTCAGGAGGATATCGACCAGAATATCGATGAAGTGGTTGCGGTCGATGCTGACCATGGCGCTCCGGTCGGGGACGCGGTCGTCCAGTTTGATATTCTTTTTTTCAAAGGTACCGTGCAAGAGGTTGGTGGCGCTCCGGACGGCATCGCTCAGGAGCACGGGGCGGATGTCGAGGCTCTGTTCGGCATCGCTGGCGCGCGCGACGCACAGGATGCGTTTGGAAAGAGAGGCGGCGTGTTCGACGGTGCCCATGATCCGCTGGATATCCTCGCGGGCGCGGCTGTCGGGGAGGAGGTATTCCTGCATGGCGACGGTATAGCCGGCGATCAGGCTGATGGTGTTGTTGAAATCATGGGCGATGGTGCTGGAGAGTTTGCCGAGGGCTTCCATTTTCTGGCGGTTCAAGGCGCGGGATTCAATCTGGCGTCGTGCGGTCAGGTCGCGGAAGACGGCGACGATGCCGAGGAGGTTGCCTTGGGCGTCGTTGATGGGGGACACGGTGCTATTGATGGGGCGTTCGATGCCATCGGCGGCGATGAGGATGACATCCTCGGACTCTTCCCTCAGGTCGGTGTTGCCGCGAAGGGCGCGGGCCTCGGGTGCTTCCACGGGTTCGCGGGTTTGCTCGTCGATGGTGCGGAAGACTTCGGCGATGTCGCGTCCGACGGCCTTGTCGCGCTTGCAGCCGGTGAGATGTTCGCCGACGGGGTTAATGAAGGTGACCACGCCGTGCACATCGGCGGCGATAACGGCATCGCCGATGCAGTTCAAGACGGCTTCAAACCAGAGGCGCTGATCGGTCAGCCGGTGTTCCAAGGAGGCGCGGAAGAGGGCGGTTTCCACGGCCGCTTCGAGTTCACGGGGTGAGAAGGGTTTGACAAGATAGGCGAAGGGGGCGGAGGCCCTGGCGCGGGCGAGGGTGGCATGATCGGCAAGGGCCGTCAGGAAGATGATGGGTGTGTTGTGTTTCTCGTGAATGAGCCGTGCGGCCTCGATGCCGTCCATATCGCCCTCGAGGTTGATATCCATGAGGATCAGGTCGGGGTGACCGGAGGAGTCTTTGGCGATGGCTTCCTTGCCTGTGGCGACGGTG
>JBIJCW010000172.1:0-4664 GCA_044344495.1 Kiritimatiellia bacterium
GGACTTGCCCGCTCTCTTGGGCTGATAGGGACCCGTCGTGCAACCTTTTAGGTTAGCGCACTCATACGGTTCTCAAGCTTTGGCATGCTGCAGGACGTCACGGCGTGACGCGAAACGCCACCGGCAGCGCTTTGTAGATGTTGAGCAGGTCGTCGGCCATGCGGTTCATGGAGAATTGTTGTCGAACCGTAGCTTGACCTTGACGCCCCATAGCGGCTGCTGCGGCGCGGTCGGTGAGCATGGTCTCCAGTGCCACGACGAGAGCATCCGGCTGCGCGGGATCGTAGAGGAGCCCGCCGCCTGTCATGCGGACCACTTCCGTAAAGCCACCCCGATCCGGTTGGACCACAGGCACCCCCGCGGCCAACGCTTCAATGATAAACAAGCCAAACGCCTCGCCCTCCGGCATGGGGACCGAGAGCACCGAAAGACCGGTCAGGAACCGGATCCGGGATTCCCGATCGAGACCGGACAGCAACTCGACATCACCGGCCATGCCCAGATCGTCCAGACGTCGGCGCAGCGATTCCAGGAACCGGGCGTCGTCACCCGTCTGTCCGCCCATGGCCCGTAACCGGAGGGAGGGGAAACGGGTTTTCTTCAATTGAACAAAAGCATCCACCAGAATTTCCAGTCCGAGGGCGCGCGTCATCTTGGAGAGATACCCGATGACCGGCGGATCCGGGTTGGGGGCCGCCGTGACATAGTCATCCGTGGCAATACCGGGATAGACGACGGTCATTTTCGCGGCGGGCAGTCCAAGTTTGGCCTGCATGCGGCTGGCGTAAAACTGACTGACAGGGAGGAATCGTTCCACGGCGGAACACTGTTCCGCAAGGGCATCCCAGCAAACACGGTCATAGGGAGGATCGAGGGCATCGATCCAGGTATCCTCATCCTGAAGAACGCAGGTGATGGGGACCTTGAGACGATCGCGCAGTTGGCCGGCAAGGCCGATGAGAAGGATGGAGGAGATCTGGACCACATCGGGGCGCTCCCCGTCGCGCTCCAACCATGCAATCAGGCGATCCAGTTCCGCCGCCTGGCTGCCATCCGGGCCGCGGATCATGGAGAGCGTCATGGCACCCATGCCTCTGGCGCGTGTGCTGCCGGCCTGCCGGGCGGCGAGGCCGAGTATCCAGGATGAGTCGAGCAGGCGTTCCATCCAGCGGGGCATGTGGCGCAACCAGCCGATCTTATGCTGGAGGTAGAGGCGGACGCCACCGAAGAAGACCGGCGAATCCCCGGCCACGTCAGAGTCGTCGGTGAACATGGGGAGGTAGAGCGGCACCACGGTGGCATCGTGTCCCCGCTGGCGAAGCACTTTCACCACGCCGGTGTCGCGCAGGCAGTTCTCGCAGTAGAACCCCCCACCGGAACCTGGAATGATCATGACGATTTTCATTTGGTCCCGCGCCAACTCAACGCGGCGGTCGGACAGCGGTCGGCGCATTCGCGGGCGGCCACGGTGAGCCCGGCGGCAACCGCTTCATCGAACGGCACCTTGATCCGCTGGGTGAAGCCGCGGCCGTGAAACGCCACGCCGAATTTTTCCTCCGCCTTCGCGGCGATGGCGACGCAGCGTCCGCAACTGATGCACTTGCCGGGTTCGAACACAAGGTTGGGGTGGGTGATTTCCTTCCCATACTGGCGGCGCTCGCCCTTGAACTTCGCCGCGGAGGCCTCGTAGTCGGACGAGAACCGGCGCAGGTCGCATGAGTGCAGGCGGTCGCAATCGCAGTGCAAACAACGGGCGGTCTCGATGGACACCTCGGCCTGCGCGAAAGCCGCCAGGGGTCCGCCCGCCGGCGCGACACGGGACGCGGGGGACCCTTCGGTGCGGACGAACGGAATTTCGCAGTCATGCAGGCGTCCGATATGCACCGTATAGGGCCGGTCCTCGACGAGCCCGGGTTCGCCGCGGAGGCGTTTGGCGATGGTAAGGGCGGCGAAGCGGCCGGAGGCTACGGCACGAACCGCATAGCGCGAGGGTGTCACGGCCGACCCGGCGGCATAGAGGCCGGAAGCGGACGTTTCGAGCGTCTCTGGGTTGACCAGAAGCCCCTTGCCGCGGTAGGGCAGACCCCACAGGTTAGCCTGATCGGCCGAAACATCGCCACTGGCCAGAAGGACGGCGTCGAACTGATTCCGGATGGCATCGAGGGCGGCACGGTCGCCGATCCGGGTCACACCCCTGAATGCCACACCCAGCCGGGTGATGGTGGCGATCTCGGCATTCAGGACGTCGAGCGGGAGGCGCTGGCGATCCACGCCCTGACGGAGCTGGCCGCCGGGCTGGTCGTGTTCGTCAAAGATGACACAGGCGCATCCTTCGCGCCGGAGGTACCAGGCGGCGCTCAGGCCGGCCGGGCCGGCTCCGATGATAGCCACATTCTTGCCGGTATCCGGCTTGCAGACCGGCGCATAGGGGGCGCCGCTGGCGAGGTCCGTGTCGGCGGCAAAGCGTTTCAGACGGCAGATGCTCACCGCGCTATCCAACTGGCCGCGTCGGCACCCGCGCTCGCAAATCTCTGGGCAGATCCGGCCCAGGGCCGCCGGCAGGGCGATATGTTCCTTGACGGTCAGGATGGCCTCCCGCCACTGGCCTGCACCGAGCTGGCGAATCATCAGGGGGATGTCCATATGGGCCGGACAGGTGCTCTGGCAGGGGCCCACGCAATCGCCCAGGTGGTCGCTGAGCAGCAATTCCAGGGCGGTACGCCGGGCGGTGCGGACATCGTCCGATTCACTTTCCACCACCATGCCCTCGTGGACCCTGGTGGCGCAGGCCGGCACCAGGCGTGCCATGCCGTTGATCTTGACCAGGCAGACCATGCAGGTGGTGAAGGGGCGGAACTCGCGGAGGTGGCAGAGGGTGGGGATAGGAATCCCGAGTTTGGCCGCGGCATCGAGAATGGTGGTATCGGGGGCGACGGTCACCGTTTGGTTATCAATGGTCAGGGTTGGCATATTATACCTTGCACGGGGATTCGATGGTGATGGCCTTGACCGGACAGACATCCTTGCAAGCCCCACAGCGCACGCATTTCGCTGGATCGATCACATGTTTCTCGTAGGGCGTCGCGGCGATGGCGTCGACAGGGCAGACCTGGGCGCAGCGGGTGCACCCGATGCAGGGGTCCCCGACCAAGTACATGATGAGGGCGTGGCACTTCCGCGCCGGACAGATGCCCTTGATGTGCGCCTCGACCTCATCCCGGAAGTAACGAAGGGTGGTCAGCACCGGGTTGGGGGCGGTCTGACCCAGGCCGCAGAGACTTGAGCGTTTGATCTCATGGGCAAGCGCCTCGAGTTTCACAAGATCACTGGCCGCGCCTTGACCTCCGCAGAGGCGTTCAAGGATATCGAGCATACGGCGTGTGCCGATGCGGCAGGGGGTGCATTTTCCGCACGACTCCTGCTGGGTAAAGGACAGGAAGTAGCGGGCCATATCCACCATGCAGTCGGTGTCGTCCATGACCACGAGGCCGCCGGACCCCATCATGGCGCCAGCGCGGGTGAGGGCCTCGTAGTCGACCAGGGTGTCGGCCAGGGAGGCCGGCAGGCATCCGCCCGAGGGGCCCCCGATCTGCACGGCCTTGAAGGTGCGTCCGCTGGCAACACCCCCGCCGATATCCTCGACGATGCGGCGGATGGAGAGGCCCATGGCCACTTCGATCAATCCTCCGCGCACGATCTTGCCGGCCAGGGCAAAGACCTTGGTTCCCTTGCTGTTGAGTGTTCCGAGCGCCGCGAATGCCTGCGCGCCGTGGCGCATGATCCAGGGGATCAGCGAGAACGTCTCCACGTTGCTGACCAGGGTCGGGCAACCCCACAACCCCTTCTCGGCGGGGTAGGGCGGACGTAACTGCGGCATGCCCCGGCGTCCCATCACGGATTCCAGCAGGGCGGTTTCCTCGCCGCAGACGAAGGCGCCAGCGCCTTCCATGATGCGCAGATTCAGGGTGAAATCGTGACCCATGATGCGATGGCCCAACAGGCCGCGTTCCTCGCAGAGGCGGATCGCCTCGCGCATGCGTTTGACGGCAAGCGGGTATTCCGCACGGATATAGAGAACGCCTTCGGTGGCGCCGATGGCGTAGGCGCCGATAGCGAGTCCCTCGATGACGCGGAAGGGGTAGGACTCCAAAATCATGCGATCCATGAAGGCGCCAGGGTCACCCTCATCCCCGTTCACCACCAGATACTTCCGGGGACCCGCCGCTTTCCGGACCATGGCCCACTTCCGGCCCGCCGGGTAACCCGCCCCGCCACGGCCCCGCAATCCGGCTTCGGACACGGTCTCGATGACCGTGTCAGGGGACTGATCCTTGAGGACATGTTCCAGGGATTGGAATCCGCGGTGATGGAGGTAGGCGTCAAGGTCGAGCGGTTCGAGTTGGCCGCAGAGTTCGGTGGCGACCCGGTGCTGGGGGGTCAGGAATGACTGGACGGCATGGCACCCGGCATCGAGGTTACAGCGGTCGGCGGCGGTATCGGGAACCCCGGTGAGCAGGCGGTCCATCATTCCGGAGACCGCGAGGTTCACGCGGTCGCGCCAGCGGGAGGGGGTGAAGTGGCGCTGGACAATGGCGGCCACGTCCGCCGCGCGAACCCGGGCGTACAGGGCGGCGGGTTTGCCGGGCACGAGGATTTCGACAAGC
>JBIJCW010000006.1:0-30431 GCA_044344495.1 Kiritimatiellia bacterium
AGCGGCGTGTTGTGGCACATCCCCACGCAGCCAACGGTCGTGACGCGGGCATCGGCGCCCACGGCGGCCACAGCGGATTCCAGCGCCTCGAGGACCTGGGCGGCGCCACCGGCCACACAGCAGGAGCCGGTGCCGATGCGGATTTCGGCATGGCCGGTATCGGCGCGGGATGTTCCGGCGGCCTTGCGCTGGCTGCGTTCGGCCTCCTGTTCGATAAAGGCATGCAGGACCCCCGCGACAGCGCCGGGCTCCACATGGCCGTAGGTAATCTCGTCGATCTGGACAACGGGGGCCAGGGTGCAGCAACCCAGACAGGCTACCTTTTGCAGGGTGAACACGCCATCCGGATCGGTATCGCCATCCCCTTCGATTTTGAGGACGCGGCGCAGGGATTCGGTGACCCGTTCGGCGCCCTTGACGTGGCAGGCGGTCCCATGGCAGACGTTGATGGTGTGTTGGCCGGCCGGCCTAAGGCGGAACTGCGAATAGAAAGTGGCGATGCCCATGATCCCGGCCGGCGTGATTTCAGTCAGTTCGCACACGCGCCGCAGGGCGGCCTCGGGGAGATAGCGGTAATGCGTCTGCAACGCCTGTAGCAGCGGTATGGCCTTGTCGGTCGTGTGGCCAATCCGGGCAATGGCCTCGTCCACAGGCGCCAGATCAATGATAGGATCTGTTGTTGTCATTCCCCGGCCTGTTCCGCAGGAACCGGCCCGACCTTGCGCCCGGGCGTGGCATAGGAAGCGATCAGCAGGACCAGAGCCGTCACGACGATGACGGCGATGACCGCGTTACGGGGCGAGACCGAAAAGGTGACCGGCCGGGGTCCGGCCGCGGGGGCCGGTCTGGGCGCCTGTCGCTGCAGGGTGGCGGACGCCTTGGTCGAGAACAGGAAGACGGCCAGACCGCCCAGTAATAGCATCCAGCCTTGCCGGTTGATGGCGTGGGCCCTGAAGAACTGGGAGCGGATGGAGGCATCCAACTCCTTGATCTCCTTCATCAGGCGCGCGGCCTCGTCGGCCTGGCCAGCCTGGTCCGCCGTCTGGAGTTGCCTGACCATGGCCGTCAGTTCGACATGGTTGAAGGGGTTGGAGTTCTTGATCACCTGGGCATTGAACACCAACAGCGCGAGGACGACGCAGCAAAACACCAATGCCACCGCGGCGGTGCGTGAGGCCGCCCGGGCCCACCACTGGGCAAGTTCTCCGCGGGGCAAGGCAATTTCTGGATCGGCTTCCATGGTCTATTCCTTTCTGGCTTCCCGGATCCGGACCTGTTCACGCGGACACGAGGCAAAGCATCGGCCGCAGGCGACACAATCGGAGGGATCGGTTTCATAAATCGCGCGGAATTTCTGGCGTGAGTTGATGATCAGGAAGATTCCGGACACCGCCCCGAACCAGAGTCCGAACACCAAACCGCCATGGCGGAACCGGCGTTCAAGGGCCGTGGCCCGGTCATACAGCGCCTGGGTATCCTCGCCGCTGCGGATGAAGGCATCGGCGGCGACAGGGTCGGGAATGGAGCGGGACTCCAGCTCGGCCAGGGCAACGGAGCGGGCCAGCGGGACGTCGCGGGTGGTCTGGGCGAAGAGGGGCCCCATGGCGTATCCGGCACCGGCGCCAGCCAGCATCAGCAGGGGGGTGGCGAGCAAGGTCAGCGCCAGGCGCCGGCGGCCCCGGATACGTTCGGCGGAGGAAGGCTCCGGCACCGGCAGGCGGATCGAGTCGTAGGGGCAGGCATCGCGGCAGAGGGTACACACGACGCAGTCCGAGGGGGTGATCTGCGTCCGTTTCCAGGCGAGGGGTTGCAGGAGGCGCAGGAGGGCGCCGTAGGGACAGAGGAAGCGGCAGTAAGGGCGACCGACCACCGTGGCGAGGGCCAGAACCAGACCACCGGCGACCAGCATGAACGCCGGGCCGGAGGTGCGGAAGATGCCGATGAAGGGATCGTACCGGCAGATCAGGTAGAGGCCGCCGTTCACGGCGGCCAGCACGGCAGCGCCGAGGTAGACGAACGGAATGAGCGCCAGTCCGCGGCTCAGCCACGGGGACACCTTGAGGGGTTTGACCAGGAGGAGGTCCTGGAGGGCGCCATGGGGACAGACCGCGGCACAGAAGACGCGTCCGAAAAACAACGTGAACACCAGCGGCACCAGGAAAAAGGCGGCGGCGGCGGCCGTTAACGCGTAACCGGGATCGGCCAGGGCCTGGGCCACGTTCTGGATGGAACCGATGGCGCAGACACAACCCTTGCGCCAGAAGCCGAAGTAGGCGATCGAACCGGACATCAGGGCGACGATGCCAAAGCGGGACCGCTTCCACAGGACCAGCCAGGTGGCCAGGGTCAGGGCCAGAACCAGGACCGTGATGTCCAGGTACATGAACAATTCCGGGCGCGGCGGAAGATTCTGTACGACCGGGAAGGCATGGGGTTGGGAGAATTCTGGAGGCGGGAAATTCATGCGCGAGCCCCTCCGTGCTTGAGAAGGTAAGGTTGGACCACCGGCACGCGGACAAAGGCATTGGCCGGACAGGCCGTGGCGATGGAGCATTGGTTACAGTTCACGCAGAGTTCATGGCGAACCTGGAGGAACATGGAGCCGTTGCCGAAATCGGTGCAACCGCGGGCGCACAGACCGCAACCAATGCACTTCTGTTCGTCAACGGTGTATTCGAAATAGGGGGCCTCGATCAGTCGGCGGGTGATGGCGTTGGTGGGGCAGCGCTGGTTCTCGGCGCTTTCATCCAAGGCGTGCTGCCGGGCCTTGAAGAAGCCGAAGCAGAGTTTGCAGTAGCCGCAAATCCTGAAGGCGTGTACGAGTTTCACGGCGGAGGGTTTGATGACGCATTCCGTGGCGCATTTTCCGCAATGGGTGCATTTCAGGGGGTCGATCTGCCATACCCGCTGGCGGCCTTTCGCGGGTTTAAGGATCCAGGTGCCGAGCAGGCCGCCCCCAAGCACCAGGACCAGGGCGCGCGTGATGCGGGCCAGGAAACCGCGTCTTGTGGCGCCGGGGTGAAGGGATTCGGTCATCGGGGCCTCCTGACTGCGGTCTCCCTGTGCTCGACGGCCTGGGGCAGGTCGCACCGGCCAAACTGTCCGCAAGCGGCGCAGGCGTTGGCTTGGGCGCAGGGAACGTTCTTACGCAGCAACGAGGGGATCACGGCGGCCGCCAGGCCCGCCAGCGCGCCTGTCCGCAGGCAGGTCTTGAGAAAATCACGGCGCTGTTGATTCAGGGCCATCACGTCATTGGTCCTTTCGTGCAAACACGAGCACAGTCCTGGCGACCGGATCGAGCACATAAATCTGTCCCTTGGCGTCCGTGGCCACGTCCAAGCCGGCGCCGAGTCGGGCCAATTGAGGGGCCTTGAGTTTTTGCGGGTCGGCCAGGGTGGCCAGGAGTTTGCCCTCGGCGCTGAAAACGCGGACCCTGGCCAAGGCACCCTTGTCGGCGGTCACAAAGGAGCCGTTGGGCGCGCAGGCGAAATCGGCGGGATTACAGCAGCCTGTGAAACCGGCCGGATCCTCGTGGGAGAAGAAGCCCCAGGAGGTCAGCAGATTTCCGTCCGCCTCATGGGCCTCCAGACGGTGCCGGCCCGGGTTGACGACCCAGACGCGGCCGGTCGCATCCTCGGCCACGTCAAAATGGGCCGATGGCACCACGAAGCTGTTGGTATCGGCCGGGCGGCTGCCACCCCAGCGTCCGGCGAGGGTGCCGTCCGGCGCATACCGCAGAATCTCGCGGCAGCCGGCATCGGCGACCCAAATGGACTCGCGGCCCACCGCGATGGAGGTAACGACCGAATTGGAGGAGGTGGGCGCCCATTGGCCCTTTGCGGTGCCGCAATGGTCCATGATGGTCACATGGTCGCCAATGCCCAGGTAGATGAGGCCGGTCTTGCTGATGGCAAGGCAGGCGGGTTCGCCGGGCACGGGAAAGGAGGCGTAGTCGCCACTGGGTCCGATAATGTGAACGGCCTGGTCACCGGCGGCATAGATGCGCCCCTCGGGAGTCACGGCAATACCGCGGGCGGTGGTGGTGAAGCCGGTCTTGAAGGTCTTCACCTGTGCGTAGGTCCCGGCTGGTTTCGCGTCGGAGGTGCCGGCGGCCAGGCCGGACCAGGCCAGGCTGGCAATGGCAATCCCGACGGCGGCGATGTTTTGCCGGTAGCGGTGCGATGGGCCGTGCGCCTTGTGATGCGTATTCATGTTCACTTGGCGGCAATGTCCAGACATACCATGCGGGAAGTGTTCGGTTGATCCGTGCGCGAGTCACGCACGAGCATGCGGCCTCCCGCGATGGTGACGGGGCCCCAGGCCTCGCGGCCTTCCAGGAGTTTACGCCGGGAGATTTCCTTGTAGGATGTCGGCGCCAACTCGACCACCGCCATGTTGCAACTATCATCCATGATATAGAGCAGGCCGTCGGCCAGGGTGTACCCGCCGATCCCGAACCGGGCCGCCGGGGGGCTGGTCCAGAGCGGGTTGCCGTCCGTGTCCAGGCAAACCAGTTCGCCCCGCGGCGGACGTGCGCCATACAGATGATTCTTGAAGAAGATGGGCGTGTGCTGGTCCGAGCCGAAGACACGGCGGGGCAGTTTCTTGACCAGTTCGGCGCGAAAGGCCCCGTTCTCCTCCTTCAACTGGATGATCAGCGAGCCCTGCTCGTAGGCGCGGGCGATGAAAAGTTTGTCTTCGCCCATGGCAACGGGGGTCGGGACATCCGCGATGATCCTGGGCCACTCGGTGAACTCCCAGAGTACTTTGCCGTCGAGGGCGTCAACGGCCGTGATGCCGCCGCGCGAGACATAGATGTACATCCGCCGTCCCTTGAACGTGTGGGGAAGGATGGAGGCGTGCGACATGGCAAACCCCTTCGGGTTGGGTGTGGTCCAGACCACCTTGCCGTCATCGACGTTGACAGCCATCATGAGCACGTTGGCGCCGCCGGGCGCCAGGATGACCTTGCCGTCCTCGATGATGGGGCATTGGCCGGCATACCATTCCGGAACGGTAGCGTTGTAGTCCGCAACGAGATCAATGTTCCAGAGGCGTTTTCCGGTGGACGCCTCGAAGGCGTTGACATGGCATCTGGGACCGAGGGTGACCAAGCGGTTGCTGTAGACGGCAGGCATGGTACGGGACATGCCGTGGTTGCGCTTGACCTCGACGGGATAGGCGTAGTTCCACAGTTGCCTGCCGTTGGCCAGGGCGAAACAGCGTACGTTATCCCGCTTGCCTACCTGGTCGTAATCCATGAGAAAGACGCGTCCGTCGGCGACGACAGGAGCGGCGTACCCTTCGCCCAGATCGTCCACCGCCCAGAGTTCCCTGGGCGGGGTCTTGGCCCAATCGCGGTTGAGTTTAGTGGTGTCCTTGGAGATCCCATCATAGTCCGGTCCGCGGAAAACGGGCCAACTTCCGGGAATGGCGTCGATGGCGGCATCAGCGGCCAGGGTGGTTTGGGCAGCCGCCGGCGCCGCCGGGGTGGGGGCTGGAGCGGTCAGGATGACGGAATTGGTCCGGGTTCCGGACGACGGGGAGACGATCAGGGGGCGGTGTGCGATCGGCAGGCGGGGTTCCTCGACCGGGAAAACGGCGGCCTGCCGCATCCATTGAGCGATGGCCAGAATGCCCGCCAAGGCAACCAAAGAGGGAATACCGAGAGTCACCAGTGTCTTCTTCATGGATGCACACCTTCCCTGCCGTGCTGGAAAGGTAAAAATGATAGGGTTTGTCATGTCAAAGCACAATGGTGTTGTTGAAATTGAATAACGATGTTCAGGACGGCACAAGGTGTGTTACACAATCGCCCATTCACAGGGTGAAGACCAGGGGAGTGGTGAGACCGATGCCGGGAAAACGAATTCTATTGATCAAGCCCTCCGCGCACGATGCCGCCGGGCAGGCGATACGGGTCAGGCGGTCCTTCTTTCCGTCCCGGACGTTGCCGTATCTGGCCGCCTCCATTCCTCCTCATTTCGATGTCCGTTTCCTTGACGATGCGGTTCAGGATGTCACGGGAAACGAGGAGGCGGATCTGGTGGTCATGACCGGGATGTTGCCGAACATGCCCCGGGCGATTGAACTGGGGCACCGGTTCCGGCGGCGCGGGGTCACCACGCTCATTGGCGGCATCGGTGTGTTTTCCGTCTACGAAATGGCGCGGACGAGCGGCGCCTTTGACTGCATTGTTCAAGGGGAATCCGAACCCGTCTGGGAGGGGATTCTGGACGACTATCGGGCGGGGTGTCTACGCGACACGTATCAAGGAGAGCGTCCGGCCGACTTATCCGGCCTCCCCGTGGCACGCTACGATCTGATTGATCCGGCGCGTTACTGGCGGTTGCCCGGGGAACGACTGCCGTTTCTGGCAGTTGAGACCTCGCGGGGATGCCCTCATTTGTGCTCGTTCTGTTCGATCCGCCTGTACTTCGGGCAACAAGTCCGCTTCCGGCCGGTGGCCGATGTGGTGGATGAGGTGAAGCGGCTGGGGTCGCCTTACTACATTTTTTCCGATGACAATCTGATGGCTGATCCGGAACGTGCCCGCGAGCTGTTCACCGCCCTCAAGCCGTTGAGGATCCGGTGGGGCGGGCAGTTTGACGTGAACGCCATCCGGGATCCGGACGTGTTACGCCTGGCGGCCGAGGCCGGGTGCCGGTATGCGGGGGTGGGGATTGAGTCCATTACGCCGGAGAACTTCGGGTACACCCAAAAACACCAGAACCGGCATGTGACGATGGAGGAGGTGGTCAAGGAATTCCGGGAGGCGGGGATTGCCATTGCCGCCAGTCTGATCTTCGGGATGGATTGGGACACACCGGACAGTCTTGAGGAAACCATCACACGGGTCATCCGCAGCAAGGCCGATTTCCTGTTGCCGTGGACCTTGACGCCGGGGCCCGGTTCGGCGATCTATGACCAATTGAAACGCGAGGGCCGGTTACTGCATGAGAACTTCTCGCTCTACAATGGTGTGGATGTGGTGTACCGGCCCCTGCACATGACGCCCGAGCAGTTGACAGCGCGGCTGGGCGACTCCCTGCGGCGGTTCTATCAGTTGCGGCATGCGCTCCCGCGCGCCATGACGGCGGCGTGCAAGCTGGATGTCATGGGCATGGGACTGTTCTTCTGGGCCGTCACGCGCAGTGGGCGGCATCCGTTCGCGGGGGTATGAGGGACCAAGGTTTATGAAGTTTGACCAACAGGCTTTTCAACAGACCCGGAGGAACACCCGGGCGCGGCTTCTGGATTCCTTCAACCCCGATGGATACTGGTACGGGCGGTTGTCGAGCAGCGCGCTGTCCACGGCCACGGCCACGATTGCGCTGGCGCTGGTGGACCGGACCGCGCATGACCGGATCATCCGCAACGGTCTTGACTGGCTGGCGGCCAATATCAATCCGGACGGCGGATGGGGCGACACGGTCCGCAGTCGCTCGAACATCAACACGACCAGCCTATGCTGGTCGGCCTTGGCGTTTGCGCCCGTGGAAAAGGAGGCGTGGACCCTGGCGGCCTCACGTGGAGGCGAATGGATCAGCCGGCATGCGGGCAGCGATCAGGCCGGAACCATTGCCAGGACGATCCTGAAATTCTACGGGGCGGACCGGACCTTCTCCGCGCCGGTACTCACCCTGTTGATCCTCAGCGGACGTCTGGGCCCGCGCCGGGAAGCGTTTGGCAAGATCCCGGGCTTGCCGTTCGAGTTGGCAGCCGCACCGTACGCACTCTGGCGATCGCTCGGATTGCCGGTGGTGAGTTATGCGATTCCGGCGCTGGTGGCGATCGGGCAGACCCATCATTTCCACCGGCCCACCCGCAATCCGCTTCGCCGAGCCATTCGCAACGCGGTGCGGCAGCGAACCCTCGATACGGTCCTCGGGATGCAGCCGAGTAGCGGCGGGTTCCTTGAGGCCATCCCCCTGACCAGTTTCGTGTGCGCGTGTCTGGCCGCCATGGGCAAGGCCGACCACCCGATTGTGCGCAACGCGGTGCGTTTCCTGGTCGGGCAGGTGCGCGAGGACCATGCCTGGCCGATCGACACATGCCTCTCCACCTGGCTAACGTCGTTATCAGTCCACGCGTTGTCCATTGACGGCGGATTGCAGGCCAGTCTGCCGGAGCCGGCTCGCGAGGCCACGCTCGCCTGGTTGCTGGGCCAGCAGCATGACCAGGTCCATCCGTTCACCCACACGCCACCGGGCGGGTGGTCCTGGATGAACACCGACGGGGCGGTGCCGGACGCCGACGACACGCCGGGCGCGATGCTGGCCCTGGCGGCGCTGGCGCCGGAGAATCCCAAGGTTCTGGCCGCCATTGAACGCGGGGCAGTCTGGCTGCTGAAACTGCAGAATCGCGACGGCGGGATGCCGACATTCTGCCGCGGATGGGGCAAACTTCCCTTCGACCGCAGTGCGGCGGACATTACGGCTCACTCGCTTCGCGCGTGGCACCGCGCGCTGCCGTTGCTGACACCGGAAACGGCCGTTCAGGTGGGCAAGGCCTCGAAGCGGATGTTGCGGTACCTGCGCGCCACCCAGACGGCGGCTGGGGACTGGTTACCGCTGTGGTTTGGCAACCAGTCCGGCGCCGACGATGCCAATCCCTGTTACGGAACAGCCCGGGTTGTCAAAGGGCTGGCGGAGTCCGGGTATGCCGGGGATGAGATGACGATCAGAGGGGTCCGCTGGTTACTGGAGACGCGCAGGGCGGAGGGCGGATGGTCGGGTGGCACTGATCCGGCCTCCATCGAGGAAACCGGGGTGGCGATTGAAGCGCTGGCCACATGGTTCCTGCATGCCGGCGCAGGACACGCCCTGGCGGGCGAAGTGCGGGCGGCAGCCCTGGCGGGACTGGAATCGTTGATGCGTCAGACCCGGCAAGGCACCGATTTTCCCGGCGCCCCGATCGGGTTGTATTTTGCCAAGTTGTGGTATTATGAAGACTTGTATCCCGTCGTCTTCGCCCTGTCGGCGATCAACATGATGGTGGCGGCGGGATTGGTGGAGCAGGGGCCCGTGAACCAAGCGTACCCCTGAGCGATCGGAAGCGCATCCACCGGCGGACGAAGCGGAGGGCAGGAAGATCAACAGCACGAAACTCATCATCCTCGGGTCCATCGCCAGCGCGGTGACCCTCGTGCTGCTGCTCCTGCCGCGCCAACCGGCAACCGTGTCCCGGCAGCCGAATTCCGGCCCCCGGCAAACCCTGCTTGTGTACTGCGCCGCCGCCGTCAAACCGCCGGTGGAGGAGATCGCGCACGCCTACGAGCGGGACTTTGGCGTCACGGTCCAGTTGCAGTACGGCGGTTCAGGGACACTGTTGAGCAGTATCCGCATCGCCAAGTCCGGAGACCTCTTCGTGGCAAGTGACAACAGTTATATCCGTCTCGGTCGCGAACAGGGCGTGATCGCCGAGGCGATTCCCCTGGTCCAGATGCACCCTGTCATCGTTGTTCGCCATGGCAACCCGAAGCACATCCAGACCGTCGCCGATCTGCTGCGTGATGATGTGGCTGTGGCACTCGCGAATCCCGAGGCGGCCTCCATCGGCAAGGTGACGGCGAGACTGCTCGAACTCACGGGAACCTGGGCCGCGTTGAAACCGCGCGTCAAGGTCTTCAAACCCACGGTCAACGACGTCGCCAACGACGTTAAACTCGGCACCGTGGATGCCGGGATCGTGTGGGACGCGACGGCCCGGCAATATCCCGAACTGCAACTGGTCGAGGCACCGCCCCTGACCGGCAACACCGAGACCGTGACGGTCGGTCTGGTCAGTGCCTGCCGCCAACCCGCGGCGGCGCTGCACTTTGCCCGGTACCTCGCGGCCCGGGACGGCGGCCTGCCGGTGTTTGTGGAACACCACTACCAGCCGGTCGCGGACGACCTGTGCGGCGTCCATCATGAACAACATCCCCAAGCTCCACGCCTTCTCAATGGCGTGCCGATGGACCATCCACAGGAACACATGACGCCCCCTTATGCCATCAGGACAGCCGCCACACCGCCATGAGTCAACCCGTCAACACTCCACCCCCTCCACCCCCGGTCCGCCCGGACTGGCCGTTCCTGCTTGGCCTGGCGATTCTCAGCGGCGTCTATGTGGTGCTGATCCTTGCGATGCTTGCCGCCGACATGTCCTTCACCACGCCCAATCACCTGCTGGCGGCACTACGCAGTCCCGAGATCCGGTTCTCGATCCGGCTGAGTCTCGTGACCTGCACGTTGACGACTCTGCTGTCGCTCTGGATCGCCGTGCCCATCGGCTACCTGATGTCGCGGTTCAACTTCCCCGGCAAGAAACTCGTGGACGCCATCCTCGACATCCCGATCGTGTTACCGCCCCTGGTCATCGGGCTGAGCCTGCTCATCCTGTTCCAGACGCCGGTTGGCAAGGCCATCGAGCGTGTCATCCCTTTCACCTACGCCGTCGGCGGCGTGGTGCTCGCCCAGTTTGCCGTCGCCTGCGCATTTGCCGTGCGAACGATGCTGGTCACGTTCGACCAGATCAATCCGCGCGGGGAACAGGTGGCCCTGACGCTGGGATGCAACCGGGCCGCCGCGTTCTGGCGCGTCGCGTTGCCGGAGGCGCGGCGGGGGTTGCTGACGGCGGCCACGTTGGCGTGGGCGCGGGCACTCGGCGAGTTCGGTCCGATCCTCATCTTCGCCGGCGCGACGCGGATGCGCACCGAAGTCCTGCCGACGACGGTATTCCTCGAACTCAGCGTCGGCAACATCGAGGCGGCGGTGGCGGTTTCGCTGCTGATGATCCTGGCCGCGATGGTCGTCCTGACGCTGGCGCGCGTCTTCGGTCTGCGCCAATCCCTGGAGCGCGTGTTATGATTACCGTCGAGAACCTTTCCATCCAGCAGGGAGCGTTCGTCTTGCGCGACGTGACGTTCAGCGTCCCCGTGGGCCGCTATGCCGTACTGATGGGCCGCACCGGCACCGGCAAGACCACCATTCTTGAAGCGATTGGCGGCTTGCGCCCGATTCGCGCGGGCCGCATTACGCTCTCGGACGTGGACGTCACCCGGTCCAAGCCGGCGTCGCGCAACATTGGCTATGTCCCGCAGGATGCCGCTCTGTTTACGGCGATGAGCGTTCGCGACAATCTTGCGTTTGCGCTGTCCGTCCGGCGCTGGTCACCGGAACGAATCGCAGCACGAGTCAATGAGCTGGCGGACCTGCTCGGGCTGGCCGGTTTGCTGGAGCGGGGGTCGCGGGGGTTGAGCGGCGGCGAGGCGCAACGCGTGGCGCTGGGCCGTGCGTTGGCATTTCATCCGCCGGTCCTGTTGCTTGACGAGCCGCTCAGCGCGCTGGATGAAGCGACTCGCAGCGAGATGTACGAGTTGCTCGGTTCCGTGCGCCGCCATACCGGCGTTACCGTCTTGCACGTCACGCATACCGCCGCCGATGCCGACCGCCTCGCCGACATGGTTCTTCGCCTGGAGAATGGACAGGTGACAACGTGAGCGTGTGGAGATGCGATCCTTGACGGTTTCCACGCTTTCAGGGCGGGCCGTGCGACTGCTTGGTTGCCGGACTAGGATTTGAACCTAGACAAGCAGATTCAGAATCTGCTGTGCTACCATTACACCATCCGGCAAGAATGGAAAATGCCGGCAAGACCGACACTTGGCGGGGGAAAGGATGCTAAAATAGGCAACGGGACGTCAAGCCCTTTCAGGAAATCCGCATTGGCATCAACACATAAATAAAGGGCACATCGCTCTTGATGACACCTGGACTCAACTCATCGGTCAATTCAACGTAGATTTCGTCATTCGCCAGGTTCTTCAACGGCTCCATGATGTATTCCGGGTTGAACGCCACGACCAATTCCTTGCCGGTGTACTTGATGGCCACGGTCTCATGGGCTTCCCCAAGATCCGGGGACGAGGCACTGATTTTCAGGCGATTCTTGCCGAAGGTCAGCTTCACCGAACTGGATTTTTCGCTCGTCAGCAGGGCGACCCGGCGCAGGGCCGTCAACATGCCTTCCCGTTCAACGGCGATACGTTGCTCGCACTGGGCCGGAATGACCTGGCGGAAGTTTGGATAGGTTCCCTCGATCAATTTGGTGGTCAGGACCATCTGATCCACTTCAAATCCCGCCAGATTCTTCGTAATGTGAATCTTGACCGTTCCCTCATCCTTCAACATCCGGATCACTTCGTTGACCGCCTTGGTGGGGACAATGGCTTCCACTTCGGATTCCTTGGGAAACTCCAATTCCTGTTCGGCCAAGGCCAGTCGGCGGCCATCGGTGGCGACCGCGGTCAACTTGTTACCCTTGAAACTCAACAGGGTTCCATTCAGGATGAACCGTGTCTCGTCGGTGGAGGCGGCATAGTAGGTCTTCTGGAGCATGTCCTTGAGCGACCTCTGTTCCATGGTGAAGGTTGACCCGCCGTCATATTTCGCTATGGACGGGAAGTCATCCTGCGGCAATCCGAGAATCTTGAAATAGGCGGACCCGCAACTGATGGCGGCCGAATTCTTGTCATCCACGTCAATTTCAATATTATCGATGGGTAGTTCGCGGATGATGCTCAGCAGTCGTTTGGCAGGCAGGGTGGTTCCACCCTCCTTTGAGACCTTGGCCTCCACGACACAGCGCATGCTGACTTCGAGGTCGGTGGTGGTCAGCCACAGTTTGCCGTCCTCGGCCTGGAGCAGGACATTCGACAATACCGGAAGGGTTGGGCGTACGTTGACCACGCCATGCACCATTTGTAATCCAGAAAGAACCGCATCCTTGCCAATCACGATTTTCATGCTTGCTCCAACCCTTCTTTCAACAGCCTAAGAATATTATTCTATCTATTCTTATCTATTCTTCGTCTTATTATGCCCTGTCAATAACGTCAACAACTCACCACGCCCCTGATAGCATTGAACAGACTATGGGGTGAAGGCTGTTCATGAGACCCCACAACATCCTGTGAACAGCCGTTGATAACTCCACCAACGCTTGTTGTGAACATCATTTCTGCAAGTTATTGACACGCTTGTCAACTTTTCTTCTCCAGTGACCGCATGAGGTGGGAGACATCCTGGCGGAGGTTGGAATCGGTCTCCATTTTCTTTTCCACATGGCGGCAGGCGTGAATGATGGTGGCGTGGGTTTTGCCGAAGGCCCCGCCGATTTCCGGCAGGGAGGAGGAGGTCAGGGACCGGCACAGGTACATGGCCACCTGGCGCGGCATGGTAATGGCGGCCTGACGGCGCTTGCTGGTCATATCGACGATGCGCAAGTCGTAGTGGTCGGCGACGGTCTTCATGATCTGCTCGAACGTCAGGGCTTCCTGCTTTTCCTGGTCAATGGTATCGCGCAGCAGATTTTCGGCATCCGCCAGGGTGATGGGCCGGTTGATGAGCGAGGCGTAGGAGGTGACGCGGATCAGGGCGCCTTCGAGGCGGCGGATATTGGAGCGGATGGACTTGGCCAGGAAGAACAGGATCTCGTCGGGCAGGATCAGGCCGCCCTGGATCTGTTTGTTCTTGAGGATGGCGATGCGGGTTTCGAGGTCCGGCTGCTGGAGTTCGGTCACCAAGCCCCACTCGAAGCGGGAGACGAGGCGTTGTTCCAGTCCCTGGATTTCGCTGGCGGGCCGGTCGCTGGTCATCACGATCTGCTTATGGGCATCGAACAAGGCGTTAAAGGTATGGAAGAATTCCTCCTGCATCCGTTCCTTGCCGGCGAGGAAGTGGATATCGTCGATCAGGAGCAGGTCCACGTTGCGGTACTTACGGCGGAACTGGACGAGCGAGTTGTGCTGGAGTCCCTCGATGAATTCGTTGATGAAGGTCTCGGAGGAAAGATAGGAGATTCGGGAATTGGAATTGCGGAGGACATGATGGCCGATGGCTTGCATCAGGTGGGTCTTGCCGAGCCCGGTGCCGCCGTAGATGAACAGGGGATTGTAGGCGCGTCCCGGCGACTGGGCGACGGCGAGCGAGGCCGCATGGGACATGTTGTTGGCGGAGCCGACGATAAACGCGTCGAACGTACACTTCGGGTTCAAGATGGCGTCGGCCGGATTGCGTCGTGCGCCGGCGCGTGCCGCCGGTTTACCGGATTTTTCCGGGGTGGCGGGGGAGGGGGCGACGGGTTCCGGAGCCACGCGACCCACTTCGAAGACAATCTTCAACGACTCGCCGCAGGCCGTTGCCACCGCCGTCTGGATCAGCGGCAAATAATTTTCCTCCAGCCACGTCTGGTAGAAATTGTTATCCACGGCCAGCGTCAGGGTGCCGCCGGCAAGGCGCTTGGGTTCGATGACATCGATCCAGCGCGAATAGACATCCGGGTGCAACAATTTCTGGAGATGCGAGCACGCGGATCGCCACACACTCATCGCATTATTTTCGCTCACTAGAAACTCCAAGACAAGGCGCCGGGAAACTCCCAACGCGGTGCTCATTAAATTCTTACAATCACTGCGCCCCCATTGGGTGCGACGCCTCAGGAAATCACCGTCAGACCTTCCGAGTTATTGCAAGTTATCAACAGCTTATTAACATGCTGACAAATGTCTAATCTCGTGCCCGACAGGGCAGGACAATAGGCAAGGGACCCCATGCTGACAAGGCTAAAGCGACCTAATGTTGGTTTTTTTTTTGACCTACGAGCGGTAGTGTTTTGCATGAACAAATCCACAACCTGTGGTATGGTTTTGCTGTTTGCAGAGTCTGTCCCAAACGGCGTTGGCGACTGAGTCGCGGGGATGGAATGGGCGTAGAGCTGTGCCGGATGGCGTAACTCGTTTGAATTGAGGGGAATGTGAACACGAAGAAATTAACAGGCGCAAGACTGATGGTGGGATCACCCAATGTTTATGCGGATATTCTGTATGTGACGCGGTTTAAAGTCACGGATTCCATCGTGTGTTTATTGCAAGGGAAACGGAAATACATGGTGGTGCCGCCCATGGAAATCGGGCGTGCGCGCGAAGAGAATCCGGACGTGATCAGTCTGACGCCGGATGACTTGCGGCTGCAAGATGGCGAGCGCTGGCAACTGTCCGCCTGGGCGTATGCGTTGGCGAAGCACGTTGGGGTACGGAGTGTCACCGTGCCCGGTGTATTTCCCGTGAGCGTGGCGCGGGCGTTGGAAAAAAAAGGCCTGCGTGTGGTTGTGGAGAAGTTGGCGTTGGTGCCGGAGCGGCAGGTGAAGACCCCGGGAGAGGTGGATGCCATGCGTGGTGTGCAGCGTGCGACGGTGAAAGCCATGCGTCGGGCGTGGGCCGTGATTGAAGGCGCCCGTGTGGATCATCGGGGCCAGTTGCGGGACGGGTCGAAACTCTTGACGAGTGAGGAAGTGCGTCGGCGCATCAACCGGTTCTTGCTGGAGGAGGACTGCATTGGCGGCGAACCGATTGTCGCCTGCGGCCCACGATCGAGCGGACCGCACTGGATCGGGTTCGGCCCGTTGCTGGCGGGCCAGCCGATCGTGCTGGATATTTTCCCCCGTCATCTTCAAACCGGGTACTGGGGTGATCTGACGCGGACGGTGGCCAAGGGTTATGCGGCGCCCGAACTGGTGCGGATGCACCGCGCTGTCAAGCGGGTACAAGCCGACGCCCTGGGACGCGTGCGTGCGGGAGTCTGCGGGGCGGCGATACACGACGACGTGGCGAAAGCCTTTGCCTGCATGGGGTTTCCGCGCCGCACGGGAGATGATGGTGTGCCGGAAGGGTTTATCCATGGAACAGGCCATGGCGTTGGGTTGGATATCCACGAGGCGCCGTCACTGTCTCTCAGGGGCGGTGTGCTGCGGGCCGGGAACGTGGTCACGGTGGAGCCTGGGCTCTACTACAAGGATATTGGCGGGGTACGGATTGAGGACACGGTGGTGGTCACCCGAACGGGGTGCGAGTGTCTCGCAAGTTGTCCGAAAGGACTGATCATTCCGTAGTCGTGTACAATAATTCAGAGTCGCAGTCCGTTCTATTGGGTAGATGATCCAATGAAAGGAATAGTTATGAGCAAGACATGGATGTGGATGGTGGCGGCGGGATGTATGGTGGCGATGGCGGCGGTGGCCGAGCAGGGCGCGGCGCCGGAGGGGGCCCCGACGGCACCGGACGGCGGACGCAAGGGGATGCGCGAGCATGGTCGCGCGCCGATGATGGAAGCGCGTGAATTCGGCGAGGGGATGATCATGCGGGCGTTGGCCCCGGATTCGCCCATTGCCAAGGAAATCGGGCTGACTGACGACCAGCGGAAGGCGCTCAAGGGCGTGATGGACTCCGCCGTGGAAGAGATGAAAGGGTTGCAGGCGAAGATGCGGGAGGCGGGCAAGAAGCAGGTCGAGATGATGGGCCAGAATACGCCTGATGAAGCCGCCATCCTGAAAGGCGTGGAAGAGATCGGCGCATTGCGGACGCAGATCGCCAAGGTGACGACCAAGCAGATTCTGGCGGCGCAGAAGGTGCTGACGACAGAACAGCGCGCGGAACTGCGCGGGATGATCAAGTCGCGTATGGCGGAGATGCGTGAACAGGGGCAGGGTGGCAAGGGCAAAATGAAGGGCGCTGGCGGCAAGAAGTCACCTCCGGCTCCAGAAAGCGAACCGGAAAAGGGTGAATAACCGATTCGATTGATACACTGGAAATGACAGGGCGGCCCGATGGCCGCCCTGTTGCTTTTGGCCTCCCTTGCAACTCCGCCCCGGGCCGTGTAGGCTTTTGGGATGATATGAGCCTGAAGGAATCCATCAAGAAGCTGGCGGCGGATGTGGGCTATGTGGCCTGCGGCTTTACCGGTGTGGAGCCGTTTGATCACTACCGCGACGCCCTGCGGACCTTGGAGCAGCGGTTTCCCGAGTCGGCGGCGTTGTACGACGGCATGGAACGTCGTGCCGATCCGCGCACCACGGTACCGTGGGCGGGCTCCATCGTGGTCGCCCTCCGGCGCTATGGACGTTACAAGGTGCCCGCCGGACTGGCCCGGCACATCGGGTTGAATTACCTGTGTGACCGGCGTAACGGCGCCTGCCCCGACACCGTGATGCCCAAGCGGATGAAGGAGGGGTTGAAAGCGCTGGGGTTACGCGTCAAAACCGGCGGGGTTCCGGCCCGCGCCGCGGCGGTCCGTGCCGGAGTGGCGGGACTGGCCCGGAATGGATTTGTCTATCGCGCAGGGTGCGGAACGTGGGTGAACGTTGAAGCGTGGGTGATTGACGCGGTGGTTGAACCGGATCGTCCCGCGCCAGCGGCGCCCTGTCCGGAGGGGTGCCGGGCCTGTGAGGCGGCCTGCCGCACGGGGGCACTGGTGGGACCCGGGCGTGTCCGGATGGATCGTTGTGTGGCCTATCTGACCTATGGGGCCCCCTGGCCCGTGGCGCCGGAGCTATGGGAGCGGATGGGGCCATGGATCTACGGCTGCGACGATTGCCAGAATGCCTGTCCCCTCAACAAGGGGTGTTGGGACGCGAAGGAACCCGCGCCGTGGCTGGAGGCCGTGGCAGATCGCCTGACGCCAGAGGCCCTGGTCTCCATGGACGACGCCACCTACCGGGACGTGGTGCATCCGCTGTTCTGGTACATCGATGAAAACGACCTTGCCCGCTGGCATGCCAATGCGAAGCGGGCGCTGGGCGACGTATCGTGTGCATCGCGCATGGTGAGTGGTGACTAGCAGGGAATCCAGAAAGCGACATCCTTACAACCATGGCCATTGATCCGATATGTGGAATGACGGTGGATAAGGGCTCCGGATTGTCCGGCGAGAAGGACGGACAAACGCACTACTTTTGCAGTGAGTATTGCCGGCGGAAATTCCTGGGTCTGCCGCCCGAGCCGGAAGGGGCCCCGCCTGCGGCAGCCTACTTCTGTCCCATGTGTCCGGGTGTGGAAAGCGAAGTGCCGGGGGTTTGTCCCACCTGCGGGATGGCGTTGGAGCAGAACGTGCTGGCGGGGGTCGAGGAGGACGACACGGAGTGGCGCGACATGATGCGCCGGTTCCGGGTAGGTCTTGTGTTTGGTGTTCCGGTGTTCGTGCTGGCGATGCTGCCGATGGTGTTCCCGGGACTGCATCAGTGTATTCCGCCAAGGATCAGCGGCTGGCTGGAGTGGGCGTTAGCATCGCCTGTGGTGCTCTGGTGCGGGTGGCCGTTCCTCCAGCGGGCGTGGACCTCGGTGCGGACCTGGCAATGGAACATGTTCACGCTGATCGTATTGGGTACTTCGGCGGCCTATACGGCCAGTATTGCCGCCCTGTTGGCGCCGGGCTGGTTCCCGGAGTCGTACCGTCACCATGGCGCCGTGCCGCTCTATTTCGAGGCGGCTTCCACGATCATCGTCCTGGTCCTGCTCGGGCAGGTGCTGGAATTGCGGGCGCGGCGGAAGACCGGCGATGCGATCCGGGGGCTCCTGAAACTGGCTCCGGAAACCGCTTCCGTGATCCGCGATGGTGCGGAAAGCGACGTCCCCGTGGAGCAGGTCACCGTTGGCGACCGGATCCGGGTCCGGCCGGGCGGGCGGATTCCGGTGGATGGGGTGGTGCTGGAGGGGCGCGGTTCGGTGGACACGGCGATGCTGACGGGCGAACCGATGCCGGTGGATGTGGAGACCGGGCGTGAAGTGGCGGCGGGAACAATCAACCTCTCCGGTTCGTTTGTGATGAGGGCCGATCGTGTGGGGGCGGCGACGCTGTTTGCCCGGATTGTGACGTTGGTGGCGACGGCCCAGCGGAGCAGGGCCCCGGTCCAGCGGGTGGCTGATCGTGTGGCGGCGGTGTTTGTGCCGATGGTGGTGGCGGCAGCGATGTTGGCATTTGCGGTCTGGATGTGGGTTGGGCCGGAACCGCGGTTGGCCTATGCGTTGGTGAGTGCAATTTCTGTTTTGATCGTGGCCTGTCCCTGTGCGCTGGGGTTGGCCACGCCGATGGCGGTGATGGTGGGGATTGGGCGCGGGGCGCGGGAAGGGGTGCTGATCCGCGATGCGAGGGCGCTGGAGACGTTGAGGGGGATCGATACGGTGGTGGTGGATAAGACGGGGACGTTGACCGAGGGGGCTCCGGCGGTGACGGGGGTGTATCCGGTCGACGGTGTGTCGGCGGCCGAGGTGGTGCGGTGGGCGGCGGCGGTGGAGCAACACAGTGAACACCCGCTCGGGCGTGCCGTGGTGCGGTATGCGCGGGAGCATGAGGTGGGTGTTGAGGCGGCGGAGGGGTTTGAGTCCGTGGCCGGGGGAGGGGTCTGGGGGACGGTGAGCGGGCGGAGGGTGTTCGTGGGGCGGCGGGCGAGGGCAGTGACGCCCGGCGATGCCCCTGCGCTTGTGGAACTGGAACGGTTGGAAGGGGCGGGGCAGACGGTGGTGGCGGTGCAGGTGGACGGGCAGGGGGTTGGATGGCTTACCATGGCCGATCCGATCCGGACCACGACGTTTGAGGCGGTTGGTGCCCTGCATGCGATGGGATTGCGGGTGGTGATGTTGACGGGCGATGCCGAGGCAACAGCCAGGACCGTGGCGGGACGTTTGGGGATTGATGAGGTCTATGCAGGGATGACGCCGGAGACGAAGCGCGACCGGGTGGCGGCGTTACGGGCGGACGGGCGGCGGGTGGCGATGGCGGGGGATGGGATCAACGATGCGCCGGCGCTGGCGGAGGCGGATGTGGGGATTGCGATGGGGACAGGCACGGATGTGGCGATGGAAAGCGCCGATGTGGTGCTAGTGAAGGGCGACTTGAGGGCGATGGTGAAGGCGGTGGCGTTGAGCCGGGCGGTGATGCGGAATATCCGGCAGAATCTGTTCTGGGCGTTTGCCTACAACATGCTCGGGGTCCCGGTGGCGGCGGGGGTGTTGTATCCGTGGCTGGGGGTGCTGATGAGCCCCATGCTGGCGGCGGCGGCGATGAGTCTCAGTTCGGTGACGGTGATCGGCAACGCGCTGAGATTGCGGCGGGGATAGGGGTAAGGGCGCGCTCTAACGCAAAGAAGGGTGCGCCTCCATTTTTCGGGTTGCCAGTTAGGCCGTTAGTCACTTAATCTACAGTCTAGTACTAAGTCTGTAGTTCAGTGATGATGCCAAGTTATTTCAAGATCGGACTGTTGACCTGTCTTCTTGCCTATTCCACGGCGGCCATAGCCCAGTTGACGCCGGGGGCCATTGCCTTTGTTGCCTACAATACGGATGGCGACGATGCGTTCGCCTGGGTGGCGTTGCGGCGGATACCGGCCAACACCGTGATTCACTTTACCGATTCATCGGTTAGCAACGGGTGGTTCCGATGGACAGAGCATTTGGGCGATGTGGTTTCGGCGGGTCCGCTTAGCTGGGTTTACACCAATACGATTCCGGCCGGGACGGTAGTGCGATGGACGGGTGGCAGTCCGGGGGCCTGGTCGCTGGGGCGGGCGTCCGGTGCCCGGCTGAATTTGAGCCAGGACGGGGATCAGTTGATTGCCTATGAGGGGGTCATTTCAAGGAACACGGAACTTCCGTATCCCTGGCAGGGCGATCCCGGTGGCGCCACACTGTTGCACGCCTTGAATTTTGCCAACAACGGCTGGGATAACCTCACCGGCGGTGAGACGGAGACGAGTTTTGTTCCGCCGGGACTATCTGTCAACGCCGGCACGGCGGTACACGTCAGTCGGATGGACAATGCATATTATGATGGTGTTTGTGGTGGATCAGCGCCTGACTTGCTGGCGGCGATTGCCAACCCGGCCCACTGGAAGGCATCGAACGACGTGTTTGCGGTGATGGCTTGGACGGGAGCCGAGATGTTTGTGGTTAAGCCGCCGGGATCGGTGTTTGCTTTCCGGTAGTGATGTTGAAGGGGATGGGCGGTCGTGCACCATGGTGGCGTGGGTACTTACCACGCGAAGGCAGGGGCCCCACTGGTGATGGTGGACTTGAAGGACGACTGCGTGAAGACCTTTGAAGGACCGGAGGAGGAAGCGTCTGACGCCTGTGCTGACTTCAGCAAGGCCTGTTTCCTGTCGTCGGGGAGGGGTGACTGGTTAATCCACTTTTCCGCTGCCGGGCGGTCCACCTGGAGCCAGTTTCGGCCCACGTTTTCGATCGCTTTGAGGCGTTGATCGGAGTCGGCGATCACGTCCGTCCAGGCGGCGGCGATCTCGGGATAGTTGTAGCTCGTGCTGTTGACATACTGTTGCACCAACTGCGAATAGGTGTCGTCGCCGGACAAGGTAGCCAGCCATTGTCCTGTCTGGGTGGGGTCGATATTGGCCCAGGAGGAGACGATGGTCGGGAGGGCGCTGTTTCTGGCGTTGCCCTTGGGGAAGGCGCCGACCCAGGCGGCGGCGGACTGGGGATCGGAGGAAGCCCAGGCGGAAACAACGGCTTGGGCGGCGCGATCCTGCGAGGGGCCGGAGGGGAGTGTGGCGACAAATTCGGCGGCCTCTTCAGGCGTGGATCGCGCCATGGCGCCCGCCATGCCCTCCGCAAAGGCGTCGCGGGCATCGCCCTTGGGCATCTGGTTGGCGTAGGCGATGGCGGCCTTGGAGTCTGTGGTGGCCATGCTGGCGGCGATGCTTCTGAACAAGTCCGTCTGGGATTTGCCTGCCGGCAGGGCTTCAACAAAGGCGACGGCGCCTTTGGCGTCGTTTCTTGACCATTCGGGAATCATCCGGATGAGGGCGTCCTGCATGGATTTTTCATCCGGGAGCTGTTTGGCCCATTCCACGGCGCGGGCCGAATCGGTGTTCACCCACAGGGAGGCGAGGTTGCTGATGAAACTGGAGCGGGCTTTGCCCGGGGGGAGGGTTTCGAGTAGCGAAGCTGCCAACTCCGGGTCGCTTTGTCCAAGCGGCCAGACAAGACTCTGGAGGGTGTTGCGTTTGGAGGAGCCCTCGGGGAGGGACGTATACAGTTCCAGGGCGGCGGCGGGGTCGGTGTTGGCGAGACTGCTGATCAGGGGGGCAATGGCCTTGACCTGGAGCGGGCCGGGCGGGAGCGAGGCGGCGAAGGCCATGGCCAGTTTCGGGTCCTGCCAGGAGAGTTGCTGGACCAGGGTTTGGATGACGTTATTCCGTTCGTTGTTGTTGGGCATGGTTTGCAGGAAGTCCAGGGTGGATTTGGCGTCCTGTTGCGCCCACTGCCCCAGGATCTGGCCGAGCGTCTGGGCGCGTTTGTCGGTGGCGCGGATGGTTTGAACATAGGCGATGGCGGCCTTGGGGTTGCTTTCGGCCCAGACGTTGCAGAGTTGGCTCATGGCGGCTTCCCGGGTGGTGACGTCCGGCAACGCCTGTGCCCAGGCAAGGGCGGAGGTCAGGTCGGAAGCGCCCCAGTTGGAGGCCAACGTTTGGATGGCGTACATGCGGGAGGATCCGGCAGGAAGATTTCCGACATACAAGGCGGCCTGCTGGGGGTTGGAGGCGCTCCAGAGGCTGAGGATGGTGCTCATGTAATTGTTCCGTTGGGTGCTCACGGGCAGTGAGTTCACCCAAGCGAGGGCGGCCTGCGGGTCTTTCTCGGCCCAGGCCGCGGCGATTGACTGCATGGCCTGTGATCGTTGTTGTCCCGTCAAGTCACCGAGTTTGGTGATGGCGGTGGTGGGATCGATCCGGGCCCAGTTTTGGAAAATGGAGTAGATTGCGCCAAACCGCTGGTTGGACAGGTTGCTTTTTTGATAAAGGGCGAAGGCGGCGGCCGGGTTGGTTTCGGCCATGCCGCTCAGCAGCGAACTCATGAGCTGATCCCTGAACATGTTCTTGGGGAGTGCGTTGACCCAGGCCTCGGCGGAGGCCGGGTTGATGCGACCCCAGACGGCCACGACGGCGGAAACCGCCATGTCGTGGGTGGATTTCCCCTTGACTGCGGAGGCATAGGCAATGGCGGCGGCGGGGTCGCTTTCGGCCCAGCGGGCGAGCAACTGGTAGCGGGCCGAGTCGCGGGCGTTCCGGCTTGGCAAGGTCTCGATCAGGGCCATGACGCGCGGGATGTCTTCCGGGCGGATGGAGGCGACGATTTTGGTCAATTCCCTCATCTGACCGGATAGCGACAGGTCGGCAAGTGCCGCGATTTGTCCGGCGGCTTCGGAGAAGGGGGCCCCGTGGGCGGAGGCTGGGGTGGGTTTGGCGGGAGCGGTGCCGCTCCGGGCCAAAACGGCGGGTTTGGGGATTGGATCCGCTATGCTGGGGGTTGTCGGCGGGGCTGGCAGGGTGGCGAGTTCTTCAAGGAGCCGGTGGTTCTCTCGATACTGCAGCACATTCGTGAGGGTCAGGACGATCACGACGGTTAAGGTGGCCCAGACTAAGATGGAAGGCTTCATGGGAGGGTGCTCTGTCTTGATTTTCAATGCAGACCCCTTATATAGGGAGTTGCCGTGACTGGCAATCGGGATTCCGCTTTTCTTCCCCGGGAGGTTCCAGTAGGCTCCGACGCTATTGCGCTCATGAAATCGGGAGAACCTGTGATGAAACCTGCATTCCATATTGACCTGAAGAAGACACCGGCGGAATTGCGGGACGGACTGCGACGGGTCAGCCGGTTCATAGCGTTGGATTTTGGCAACACGAGGTTGCCGGAGATTGTCTTCCTGCCGGGGGCGGACGGCATTCGGATCCGGGGGGCGCAAGGGCGCGTGGAGGTTGGGTACGGGGAACGGAACGAGGCGTTCCGGGCGCTCGGGTTGATCAACGCGAGGGTGGGGAAAGGGTTAGCCGCGCTGGATATCAAGGAGGCGCGGAAGATCCGCAGGACGTTTGTGATGGTGGATGTGTCGCGCAACGCGGTCTTCAATGCGACCATGATGGAGGAGTGGCTGGTGTTCATGGCGCTGGCGGGGTTGAACGGATTCATGTTGTACACCGAAGACACGTTCAAGATCCCCGACGAGCCGCTGTTCGGCTACCTGCGCGGTGCGTACAGCGAGAAGGAGCTCAGGGGGTTTGACGGCATCGCGGACAGCCTCGGGATCGAGATGGTGCCCTGCATCCAGACCCTGGCGCACTTGCAGCGGATTCTCGGCTATGGGGCTTATGCCGGGATCAAGGACACGGAGTCGGTGCTGTTGTGCGGCGAGGCGGCGACCTACAGGTTCATTGAGAAGATGCTCAAGGCGGCGGCGGCTCCCTACAAGTCCAGGCGGATTCATATCGGCATGGACGAGGCGTGGGATCTTGGGCGGGGGGCCTACCTGACCCGCAATGGCCATGTGCCGCCCTTTGCAATCATTACCCGGCATTTGGATCGGGTTCTGCGGATGTGCCGGAAGATGGGATTGAAGCCCATGATGTGGAGCGACATGTTCTTCAGGGCGCTTTCCCGGCAACACCACTACTATGACACATCCATCAAGGTGACGGCCGCGATCAAGAAAGCCATTCCCCGGGATGTCGATCAGGTCTACTGGGATTACCACCATCTCCAACGGGCGGACTATGACGGTATGATCGACAAGCATCGCGAGATGGCCGGACGCGTTCCGCTGGTGGCGCCGGGTGTTCAGACCTGGAATCGGTTCTGGGCGGCGTACGAGTGCGCCGAGAAGACCATGGCGCCCTGTTTCGCCTCCGCCCTCAAGCAGGGGGTATCGGAGATCATCGTGACCCTGTGGGGCGATGACGGGACCGAATGCGACCTGACGTCCTGCCGGCCGCTGCTGCAATATGCGGCGGACATGAGTTTCACAGGGGACACCTCGCTGGCGTATACGCGGGAGAATGTGCGGGGCACCTTGGGGGTGGACTACGACGATTGGAAGGCCGGCCAGCGGATTGACCTCCTGCCGTTCATGGAGAACCACGCCAACATTTCCAAAATGCTGTTGTGGGAGGACCCGATGTACGGCCTGGTGCAACCGCAATTGGAGGGACGGAAGGTTAACCGTCACTACGCCGATGTGGCGGCGGATTTGAAGGTGCGGTTGCGGAAACCGTGCAATGAGCGGTTGAGGTTGCCTTATCTGCTGGCCACCGTGTTGTCCGGGAAGGCGGACCTGCCCAGTCAATTGCGGGCGGCGTATCGGAAAGGCGACAAGGCGGCCCTGAAGCGGTATTTAAGAACGGTGATTCCCGGCATCGTCAAGGACCTTGAGGCCCTGAACGTTTACCACCGCAGGGTGTGGCTCCGGAACAACAAACCCTTTGGTTGGGAGATTTTGGAGCGGCGTTACGGCGGTCTGCTGGGGGTGTTTGCGAACCTCCGGCAGCGGTTGGGTGCTTACCTGGACGGGCGGGTCGACCGATTGGAGGAGTTTGAGGAGAAGCGGGTCAAGGTATGGGAGACGCCGGCGTCGCACCTGCCCACGGTGGTGGCGCTGAAGGTGCAGGGGACGGGTTACAGTTATCACTGACGAAAAAAAGACGGGCAGGATTTCCTGCCCGTCTTATGGGAACGTGATGGGGGGATAGCTTACTCGCCCATCTGCCAGCGCACAAAACGGCGGATGGTCAGCGTATCGCCAGCCTCCTTGGCTTTGGCCTCGATCAGTTGGGTGACCGAGGTATCGGGGTCCTTGACGAATCCCTGCTCGACCAGGCAGACCTGCGAGTAGAACTTGCCCATTTTGCCGTCCACAATCTTCTCCACGATATTCGCCGGTTTGCCGGTGACCTGCTTGGCGTAGATTTCGCGTTCGGCGGCCACGACATCGGCGGGGACATCGGTGCGCACGAGGTACTTCGGTGAACAGGCGGCGATGTGAAGTGTCAGGTCCTTGGCGAGTTCCTGCACGGCGGGGCTGGACGCAGTGGCGTCCTTGCCGGCGGCGATCTCGATCATCACGCCGAGTTTCCCGTTCAGGTGGATATAGGTGGCCACCAGGCCGGGGCCCTGCAGGGCGAAGCGGATGTTGCGCTTGGCGATCAGGTTCTCGCCGATTTCCGCCACCTTGGCGGCCATGATATCCTTGGTGCTGACGGCGATGGTGTTATCCTCCAGCGTCAGTGCCTTTTCGGCGAGGCTCTTGACGAATGCCTGGAAACCCTCGTTCTTGGCGACGAAGTCGGTCTCGCAATTGATTTCGATCAGGGAGCCGGTCTTGCCGTTCTGGGTGGCGGCACTGATGAGGCCCTGGTTGGCGGCGCGGGAGGCTTTCTTGGCGGCGATGGCGACGCCCCGTTCGCGCAGGAGGCGGATGGCCTTGTCCTTGTCGCCGCCTGCTTCCACGAGGGCGCGTTTGCATTCCATCATGCCCACGTTGGTGGCTTCACGTAATTCCTGGACCATTGCTGCGGTGATTTCTGCCATTGTCATTGTCTCCTATGGATTGGTTCGGGCCGGCGGAGTGATTCCGTCCGGCCCTGATTGATGCTGTGCGTTCCCGGGCCGGTTCAGGCTTCGGGGGTGGGTTCAGGTTTGGGAGCCGGAGCGGCCGCCGGAGCCGGTTTGGAGCCGTCTTTCTGGGCGGGGCGGGCGGGGCGGCGACGCAACCCGCTCTCCGAGCGGGGGCGGCGCGGGCCCGAGGGCTTGGCGTTGTCGCCGGCGGCGTTACCGCCATGGCCTGCGGCTTCGCGCTTGCGGTTTTCCTCGACGGCGATCTTGGAATACTCCGTGACGCCCTTTTGGATGGCCTGGGCCAGTGATTCGGCGATGAGGCGGATGCCGCGGATGGCGTCATCGTTGCCGGGGATCGGATAGTCGATGGCGTCGGGATCACAGTTGGTATCCACGATGGCGATGACCGGAATATGCAGGCGGTTGGCCTCCATCACGGCGATGGCCTCGCGATTGACATCGATGATGAACAGGGCGCCCGGCGGTTCGTTCATATTGGCGATGCCGGAGAGATTCTTGCGCAGTTTCTCGAGTTCATGGCGCAGCACGGAGACTTCCTTCTTGGGCATCTTTTCAAACTCGCCGCCGGACTCCATGGCTTCCAGTTGCTTCAGGTACTTGATCCGCTTGCGGATGGTCTGGCTGTTGGTGAGAGTGCCGCCGAGCCAGCGGGTATTGATGAAGGGCTGGCCGCAAAGGGTGGCAATCTCCTTGGTGACCTGTTGGGCCTGCTTCTTGGTGCCGACGAAGAGGATCGGGCGGCCACGGCCGGCGATTTCCAGCGCGAACTGTTTGGCCTTTTCCAGTTGTTCGACGGTCTTGGTCAGGTCGATGATGTGGATCCCGTTGCGCTTGTCGAAGACAAACGGCTTCATCTTGGGATTCCAACGCTTGGTCTGGTGACCGAAATGAAGACCCGCGTCCAGCAGGTCCTGTACAGAAACGTCCGACGGTATTTGGGCAGTATCCACTCTATTTCCTCCTGTTATTCGTCCCGCTGAGCGGGACAATCCGCTTTGGTCCTGCCGGAGGCCGGCCTGACACTCGCTTCTATCCGGCACTTGCCGGATTTCATAAAAGGCGCGGATCATAGCGGATCAGGGTGGATTGGCAAGCGCTATTTATAGAGGGCGGGAAAGCGGGGGCGCCGCAAGCAGTGGGTGCCAGGAGTTCGTGGTACGTCGTGTTTGACTTCATGGGTGGGCTTTGGCAGGCTCACGCGCAGAACCATCTAACCATCCCATATTCATGTCCCGATTCATTATTCATGGTGGCAAGCGATTGAGTGGCAGTTTCGTGCCGGGCGGCAACAAGAATGCCGTTTTGCCGATGCTGGCGGCGTGTGTATTGACCGATGAGATGATCGTTCTGGATAATGTGCCGCTGATTGACGATGTCCGCACGATGTTCGAGTTGCTGGACAAGTTGGGGGTGGACGTGGAGGTGAAGGGGCATACGGTCCGGCTTTGTGCGAAGGGGTTGCGCCGCAGCAAGTTGGATCCTGTACTCTGCGGCAAGGTCCGTTCGTCCATCCTGTTGGCGGGGCCCCTGGCGGCCCGGCTGGGTCGGGCGACGCTGTCGCCGCCGGGCGGGGATGTGATCGGACGGCGGCGGGTTGACACCCATTTCCAGGGATTGGCGGCGCTGGGGATTGAAGTGGAGGGGGGGCGGCATTTTGTATTCCGGCGCCGGTGCCTTGAGGGGGCGTCGATGGTCCTCGATGAGGCCAGTGTGACCGCCACGGAGAACGTCCTGATGGCCAGTGTGCTGGCGAAGGGGAAGACCACCATTTTCAATGCCGCCTGCGAGCCGCATGTGACGGATCTGGTGCTGCTCCTGAATAAGATGGGGGCGCGAATCACGGGGATTGGCACGAACCGGTTGGAAATCGAGGGGGTGGAGCGCGTGGGAGGCGCGACGCATGTGGTTCAACCGGACTATATTGAGGTTGGGAGTTATGTGGCGGCGGCGGCCATTACCGGGGGCGAGTTGAGGGTCAGCGGTGTGGAGTCTGAGCCGTTGCTGATTATCGGCAAGACGTTCCAGAAGTTGGGGATCCGGTTCCAGGTGAGCGGGTCGGAGTTGCTGTTGCCGCCGCGGCAGAAGCTTAGGGTTGTCAAGGATGTCGGATCGGTGATTCCCAAGATCGAGGACGGGCCCTGGCCGATGTTCCCGTCGGATTTGATGAGTGTGTTGTTGGTGGCGGCCACCCAGGCGCATGGCGCGGTGTTGTTTTTCGAGAAGATGTTCGAGAGCCGGTTGTATTTTGTGGATAACCTGATCGGCATGGGGGCCGGGATGGTGGTGTGTGATCCGCATCGTGTGCTGGTGACCGGTCCCTCGCGATTGCACAGTATCCCGATGGCCAGTCCCGACATCCGGGCCGGCATGGCGTTGCTTATGGCGGCGTTGTGTGCCAAGGGGGAAAGCGTGATTCATAATGCGCAGAGCATTGATCGCGGATACGAGAAGGTGGAGGAGAAACTCCGGGCGCTGGGCGCTGATATTGTGCGGGAAGGATAGACGACATGCCGCATTCGCAACTGGATCGCAGCCAGCTGGTGATCAGGCCGCTCAAGCAGCGGCTGAACAAGTTGGCCATTGAGAAGGATCATGTGAATCCTGACCAGGCGCCGCGGGCGATGAAGCCGGAGGCGGAGCGGGCGATGGACGAGATTGCCGGGCGAGTGAGGGCGGCCCGGAAGGCGGGGCGTCCGGTGATCCTGGCCTTCGGGGCGCATACCATCAAGAACGGATTGGGGCCGGTATTGATCCGCCTGATGGAGGAAGGCTGGGTGACGCATCTGGCCACGAATGGCGCCGGGATTGTTCACGACTGGGAATTCGCCTTCCAAGGCGCCAGCAGCGAGGATGTTAAGGGGAATGTGGCGCGCGGGGAATTCGGCATCTGGCAGGAGACGGGGTTCCTGATCAACCTGGCGATTGTTGTCGGAGCCTATGAGGGGCTGGGTTACGGTGAGTCCGTGGGGAAGATGATTGAACGGGAGGGGTTGGATATTCCGACGGGGGAGGCCTTAAAGGCCGTGGTGGAAGGGAAAGGCGGGGGAGGAGTCGAGGCGTGGGATCGGGTGGCGGCGGCGGCGGACTTGCTGGGGGTGATCGAGCGGTTTGCGCTTAAGCCGGGGTGGATGGCGGTGGCGCATCCGTTCAAGGCCTACAGTGCGCAGGCGGCGGCGTTCCGGTTGGGGATCCCCTTTACGGGGCACCCGATGATCGGGCATGACATCATCTACAATCACCCCATGAATCATGGCGCCGCGATTGGCCGGACGGCGTTGCGGGACTTCCTGGCGTTTGCCGATTCAGTCAGCCGGCTTCAGGATGGCGTTTACCTGTCCGTCGGATCGGCGGTGATGTCGCCCATGATTTTCGAGAAGGCGTTGGCGATGGCTCAGAATCTGGCGCTTCAGGCGGGGGCCCCCATTGACCGCCATTTTATTGCGGTGGTCGATCTGGCTGAATCGAATTGGAACTGGCAGAAGGATGGCGAGCCGCCGATGGACAATCCGGCGTATTACCTGAGGTACTGTAAGACGTTCAGCCGTATGGGGGGCGAGATGCGGTATCTGAGTGCCGACAACCGGGATTTACTGCTCGGATTGTGTGGGAGGCTGGGGAAGAATAGCGGGGGGAATGGTTAATGGTTGATGGTTGATGGGAGTTGGAAGAGGGGATGCTGATGAGTGCCGGATTTGTCAGGGTGTTTGTGGCGGTGGATATTGGGGATGAGGTGCGTGGGGCTTTGGCCTTGGAGATCAAGGCGCTGAAGAAGAGGCATACCAAGGTCAAGTGGGTGGCGGCGGATTGTATTCACCTCACACTGGCGTTTCTGGGCGAGATTCCCGAAGGACGCCTTCCGGAAATCAATGGGGCTCTGGACGAAGTGGCCGCGTTGTTGAACGGGTTTGACTGCGAGGTTAAGGGGGTGGGGTGGTTCGGGTCGGCTCGGTCGCCGCGGGTGGTCTGGGCAGGGATGCGGGAAGACCCTGGGCTGATGGTGCTGCAGGCCGGGGTGGCGGAGTCGTTGCGGCAACTGGGGTTTGTTCCGGAGGATCGGGCGTTTCATCCGCATTTGACGTTGGGGCGGGTGAAGTCGGCAGGGGACGGAGAGGGGTTGGCGTCGGTATTGAGCGGGCGTCGGGATGTGGTGTTTGGCGCGACGAAGGTTGATCGGGTGCTGGTGATGAGGAGCCAGTTG
>JBIJCW010000243.1:0-3039 GCA_044344495.1 Kiritimatiellia bacterium
GGAAGTGTTGCTGGTGGACGACGTGCGCGGGGAGTTGGAGGCGGGGTTGGCGGCGCAGGTCAAGGAGCATGTGGAGGGGTGTGCGTCCTGCCGGGCGCAGAGGGAGGAACTGGCAGGGACGGTGGGGCTGCTGGCGGAGGGGTTCAAAGCGGCGGGGAAGAAGCCGTTGCGGCTGGATGATTTGCATCGCGGGCGGATCCTGCTGTCGCGGAATCGGAAGATCGGGGTGGCGGGGTGGATGCTGAGGGCGGCGGGGTTGGTGGTAGTGTTGGGCGGACTTGCGGGGTTGTTGATCCCGGCCGGCGTGCCTTACCGGTGTCCGAAGGGTTCCGGGGCTCCTGCGATGGCGATGATGGAATGCGCAAGTCCCGCCGTGGATGCGATAGATTTTGAGAAGGCGGAGGCGGATAAGCAGGAGGGCGGTAGACCCCCGCCGCCTGAAAGTGGACCCGGAGACCGTTCGTATTCGTATGGGGGTAAGACGAGAGGAGGACGTAGTCCGGAGTGGCGCGACGATAACGGGATTGTGATGCATAAGAAGATGATTCGGCGGGATGTGACGGAGGATTCTACGCAGGGTGGGGAAGGTAGTGCGATCAGCCTGTCGGTGGCAAAGGCTGACCATGAATCTGCAAAGGCCATGCTGCCGCCGAGTCCGACACTGGCGCCGGAAGCGCCCACGGCAAACAGGGTGGCGTTGAGGAGTTTGGTTGGGGAGGCTGAGACGGTTAATCGGAAGGTGCGGAAGGCACAGGAGAGTAAAGGGGGGGCCAGGGAGCGGTCGGATCGCCTGGAGGTGGGGCATGGGATGGGGCGAGGAGAGAGCGCCAAAGATGGGACCATCATGGGGCAGGTTGCTGAGGCACGTCCGGGCGAGAGCTCGGGGCTGCCAATGAAGGCGGGGCGGATGGGGGCGGGTGGTGGGGGAGTGAATGGCGGCAATCTGAACAGGTTGACTTTGCGAGCCAACAAGCTGAAGACGGCGGTAGTGACGGAGGATTCTCGCACCGAGCGATTGGCGGCGGATATGTGGGGTGGGGCATTGGCGACGGTGGGTGGGACGGCTAAGGAGGCGGCAATGCCGGGGGGCAAGACGCTGGAAGAGCCGGCTGCGGCGGCTGCGTCCGCACCGGGTAGCACTCGGGAGTCGGATGAGCTGGCGAGCAAGGGATTTGGCTTCGCCTCGGGTATGGCCGGCCGCGATGAAAAGAAGAGCAACATGACGGCGGATACGATTGACGCAAAGCCTTTGGTGATGAAAGGGCTGTATGCGAATCGGGCGAAGCAAGTGGATGAGGTGAAGGGCGGGAAGTCGGAGGTGCAATTGTTCAATAGGGATATAGAGCGTTCCTCCGGCTCCGCACTGGCTGAACGGAACGAAGAGTCTGCTCAGTTTTCTGATTCTGATGGCCTTGAGGATGTAGTGAGTTCCGAGTCTAGAGATAAAGATGGGGAGGGAGTGGAATCCAAGATCGAGGAACCGGTGGTGTATAACGCTATTGTGGATGTGGCGGCGAACCGGTTCTCGACGTTTTCGATTGATGTGGATACGGCGTCGTTCGCGATGGTGCGTAGGGCTTTGCTGAGCGGGAAGGTGCCGTCGGCCGGATCGGCGCGGGTGGAGGAGTTTGTCAATGCGTTCGACCAGGATTACCGGCCGCCGGAGAAGCGGACGTTTGCGGTGTATACGGACCGGGCGCGGTCGCCGTTCCGGGCCGGGGTGGAACTGATGCGGATCGGGGTCAGGGGCAAGGTGTTGGGGCGGGACCAGCAGAAGGCGTCGGTGCTGACGCTGGTGGTGGATACGTCCGGTTCGATGAACACGCCGGACCGGATCGGGTTGATCAAGCAGGGGATCCGGATGTTGGTGAGCGGGTTGGGGCCCCAGGATCAATTGGCGATTGTGACGTTCGGGGCGAAGGCGTCACTGGCGCTGGACATGACGCCGGCGACCGACAAGAAGGCGATCCTGGCGGCGGTGGACGGGATGGAGACGCAGGGCGCAACGCACCTTGAGGGAGGGATCCGGCTGGGGTATGAGATGGCGTCGCGTCATTTCGGGAGCGGATGCCTGAACCGGGTCGTGTTGATGAGTGACGGGGTGGCGAACCTTGGGGCGGCGACGGCGGACGAGATCTTGAAGCAGGTGGAGGTGTACCGGAAGCAGGGAGTCTTCTGTTCGGTTTACGGGTTCGGGCAGGGGACGTATAACGATGCGATGTTGGGGGCACTGGCGGACAAGGGGGATGGGGTCTACCGGTTCATTGATTCGACGGCGGAGGCGAAGCGGGCGTTCACGGAGGATCTCTCGGCGGCGTTCCAGGTGATTGCGCGGGATGTGAAGATCCAGGTGGAGTTTGATCCGAGGCGGGTGAAGTCCTATCGCCAGCTCGGGTATGAGAAGCGGCAACTGACGGCGGAGCAGTTCCGGGATGACCGGGTGGACGCGGGGGAAGTGGGGTCGGGTCAGAGTGCGACGGCGCTGTATGACGTGGAGGTGACGGGGAATCCTGATGAACCGCTGGGCACGGTCCGGATCCGGTGGCGTGACGAGAACAGCGGGCAGGTGGAGGAATTGGCGGAGCCCATTCGTGCGTCCGACCGGTATTCGGACTTCGGGGTGGCGCCGACGCGGTTCCGGTTGACAGCAGGGGCTGCGGAACTGGCGGGTGTCCTGCGGGGTGATCCGATTTCCAAGGTGACGGCACTGGGCGATATTGCCGTGGTGCTGAGGCCGGTGGGGATGGAGTTGTCGCTGGACCGGCAGGTTCAGGATCTGGTGAAGATGGTGACGGCGGCAAGGCGGTTGATGAAGTAGACAAGGTGGAGAGAATGCGTTCACCGGGGACGGCGAACGCCACCCTTGCAGAATGGGTGTGAAATGAAACGGACGAAGTGTAAGGGAATTGGCATGAAACAGATACTAGTTGGACTCGTGGCAATGCTGATGGCGGTGGTGAACGGGCTGGCGGAGTCGAAGCCGGCGATCACGGTCAAATCGCTCGAACTTTCGGGTGACGTCAAGGGCGAGAATGTTGC
>JBIJCW010000030.1:0-15516 GCA_044344495.1 Kiritimatiellia bacterium
GTTTTCAGGCTGAGGCGGGGGGCGTTTAGATCATGCGTATTATTTTCATGGGATCGGCGGCATTTGCATGCCCGTCCCTGGACTGTCTGTTGCAGTCCGGGGAGGATGAGATGGTCGCGGTTGTCACCCAGCCGGACCGGCCGCGGGGGCGGAACCTTGAAGTGGCCGGGTGCCCGGTGAAGCGGTATTTAGGGGAGCGCGGGACGCTGGTGTTATCGCCGGAGAGCATCAACGCGCCTGAAAGTCTGGAGCGGTTGCGCAGTCTGGCGCCCGACCTGATGGTGGTGGTGGCGTACGGGCAGTTATTGAAGCCGGCGTTGCTGTCCATTCCGCGGATGGGTTGCATCAATGTGCATGGGTCCTTGTTGCCGAAGTACCGGGGCGCGGCGCCGATCCAGTGGGCGGTTGCGAATGGTGAGCGGGTCACCGGAGTGACCACGATGTTCATCAATGAACGGATGGACGCAGGCGATATTATCCTGAAGCGCGAAGTTCCGGTGGGGCCTGAGGATAGCGGCGGTGCCCTGCAAGACGTGATGGCGCGGGTTGGAGCGGAACTGTTAGGGACAACCGTGGCGTTGTTGCGTGCGGGGAAGGCGCCCCGTGTGCCGCAGGAGGAGGCGGCGGCCACGTATGCGCCGAAACTCGGCAAGGCCGATGCCCGAATGGATTGGAGCCTGCCGGCGGCGACCCTGCACAACCGGGTGCGGGCGTTCAATCCCTGGCCTGGTTGCTGTTGTGAGGTTCCCGGCGAGCCGGGAGTGCGGATCAAGGTTTTGAAGACAAGGGTGGAAGCGGTGCGGGGCAGGCCGGGGACGGTCATGGAGGCCGGCGGTGACGGCGTGCTTATACAGGCGGGGGATGAATACGGTCTGCGATTGATTGAAGTGCAGCCGGAGGGGAAGAAAGTGATGAGCGGGGCAGCGTTTGTGCGGGGGCGGCATCTTGAAGTTGGCGGTGAGATGAGGTGAGTGGCGGCGGGGTATGGCCCCGTTCGGCCGGCGGTCGATGGAATGAGAATGGTCAGGGGGAGGGCCAGAACAGTCCATGAGAATCAGTATTTTACAGGCAAGGAAACCAATCCTTGTGTGGATGGCCATTGCGACGGCCATTCTGGTTGCCATCCAGCGGCTCACAGTCATGCTGGTCGGCGAAGAGGCGTGGCCGTTTCTACCGGGGGGGGCACTGGCTGACCCAGGCGCGGTTGACCGACATCCTGGTGTTGTGGTCACTTTGCCTGCTGTTGGGTGCCGCCTACTTGTGGCGTGAGGCGAACGCGATCGACGGCAAGTGGAAGGCGATGGAACGGGCGTTGGCTGAACTCGAGGTCAGTTACGGAAAACTCAAGGAGCTGGAGGGGTGGCGGGACGACCTGAGCCAGTTTGTGGTTCACGACATCAAGCATGCCGTTGCCGGTATTGATGGAAGCCTTCAATTGCTGAAGCGGCAATTGGGTCCGGTGGTGCCGCCGGAAACGGCCCGATTCCTGTCCTGTGCGTGCGATTTCACGGAGGACCTTTTAAGGCTTGTTTCGACGCTACTGGACGTGGCGCGGTTGGAATCGGCGGGATTGCCGCTGAGCCGGAGCCCTTGTGACATGGGCGTTGTCCTGCCGGAGGCGGTCCGCCGCATGAAGACCATGGCGGATACCAAGGTCCTGACGATGAATGTGGAGGCGCCGTCGGTGACGTTGTCCTGCGACCGGGAGTTGATTGGCCGGGTGGTAGTCAATCTGATTGCCAATGCGATCCGGTTTGCGCCGGAAGGGTCGGCGGTGCAGGTGCGCCTGAGTGTGGAGGAGCGGGATGTGCGGGTGGCGGTGACGGATGGTGGTCCGGGGGTAGATCCGGCGTTGCAGGCGCGGGTATTTGACAAGTTTGCACAGGGCGGGGCGAGGGACAATGGCGGAGTGGCCGGGTTGGGGTTGACGTTTTGCCGTCTGGCGGTGGAGGCGCATGGCGGGCGTATCGGCGTAGAGAGTCCGGTCGAGGGGGGCGGTAATGATCGTCCGGGGAGCCGGTTCTGGTTTACATTGCCGCGGGGGGAGGCAGGGGTTGGGAAGGGGGCATGAGGGGTGGTTAACGGTTAATGATTGACGGGCGTTGAGTTCAGGACTTCCTGAATGAGCAACGGTACGTTTGAAGGCCCTTGGCTCGGAAGAGCAATCCGAAATCGGTCTCCTCCTCATCGGGCGGGGTGTAGGGCGTGACTTCCTGGAACCGCGGGTCTTTGTGCCAGGTTTGTTCGATGGCGCTGAAGTAGTCGGCGTGATCGGTGCCGACATGCATGATGCCGCCGGGAACGAGAGTCCGGTGAATGCCTGCGATAAAATCGGGAGAGACCAGGCGGCGGACGTGGTGGCGGCGTTTAGGCCAGGGATCGGGGAAATACAGGTAGAAGGTGGAAACGGAGGCGGGGGGCAGGATTTCCCGGATGGCGGCCAGGGCATCGGCACGAATCAGGCGTAGATTGGTCAGGCCCTCGTTGGCGGCGCGGGTATCGACTTTTCGCAGGCGGAGGGTTATGCGTTCAATGCCGATGAAAGCGGTATCGGGATAGCGGCGGGCGCGGGCAAGCAGGAACCGGCCGCGCCCACACCCCAGATCCACCTCGACGGGCCTGCCGGGGATGAGAAAGGCGGCGAGTTCGGCGGCCAGGGTGTCGGTGTCGGGACGGAGGATGTACCGGTCCTTGAAATCGCGGCAAGAGGTTCGTTCGCGTACCATGGGGATCAGACAGGGTTGGGCCGAGGAAAGGGAGTGTCAGTGGAAGAGGTTAGTTATACGGGTGAACAGTCCCGGATGGTCCACGCGATCCATGGCGTTCTCGATGTAACTCATGGCGAAGATCTGGAACTTGGTGTGTGACGATTCCTTGAAGTGCCGGGCGGCGTTCATCAGGCCCTCCTTGCCCTGCTCGATGTAGCGGTTGATGGAGGTACTGTCAGAGGCGCGCTTTTTCGCCAGGGAGGTCAACAGTGGCATGAATGCGTTCACGACGCGTGCCTTTGCTTCCCAGTCGCCTTTCCTGCATGACAGCACATCGCGGCCCAAAGCCTTTTCCTTGTCGACATCGGATGTATAGATATCGCTTTGTCCGAGATTCAGCGAGATTTTCACAACACGGATCTCCTTGGTTAACCCTGACGCTTTGTTGGGTTGGCACGCCTGGGTCAGCACACCATCAGCAGAGGTGAATTGATAGCATGGGGAGACGGACAAGACAAGCGGTCAGGCAAGATTTATTGGCCGGAATTCCAGGGTGTCGCCGTGGTGCAGGGTCGAGAGGACGGGAGATCCGGCGGGGAGTTCGATGACACTCACGGCGGTGGAGGGGCCCCAAGCGATGCGCCAGGGGGGGAGGGATTGCACAGTGTGGACGATGCGGTGTTGGGGGTCGAGGAAGATGATATCAATGGCGAAGCGCATGAAGCAGGTGTGGATGGAACGGCAGGGTGCGAGATGAAGGGCGTGTCCAGCGGGGGGGGCGGCCTGGCCCATGTAACCCACCAGGCGGCGCAGGAAAGCGTTGGCCACAACCAGATGCGGGATCAGGAGGGTGTTCCCGTGCAGGACGGCCAAGGCGTTTGGTTGCGCGGTGGCGGTGGGCCGGGGATTCGAATGGGGATGTTTCCTGTTGTTCATTTTGGAGTGTCGGCAGGTTCGGGGGCGCCCCACTTGCAGACGAGGCAATGGCGGCAATCGAAGTCGGCCGGCGGGGCGTAGGCTTTTCCGGCCTTGGCGGCCAGGCGTTGTTCGATCCGGTTCATCAGGCCGAGCAGGATGCCGAGGGTGATGAATCCGCCGGGGGCAAGAATGAGGAGGAGGACCGGTTGGTAAGTGCCGGGGACTGTCCAGGCGATGGAGGTCCAGAGCGTGAGGGTGCCATTGCCGATGACTTCGCGAATGGCGCCGGTGACCGAAAGGGCCAGGGTGAAGCCCAGTCCCATGCCGATGGCATCGGCGAGGGCCAGCCAGGGGGAATGGCGTGAGGCGAAGGCTTCCGCCCGGCCTAGAATGATGCAGTTGACGACGATCAGAGGGATGAAGATGCCGAGGTTCCTGTGGACGTCGTGAGCGAAGCCGTTCATCGCCAGATCGGTCACAGTGGTGAAAGTGGCGGCGATGACAATAAAAGACGGGATACGGACCTTGTCGGGGATGAGATGACGGAGCATGGCGACCGTTACATTTGAGCAGATGAGTACGAAGGTGGCGGCGATACCCATGCCGATGCCGTTCATCAGGGACGTGGTGACGGCAAGGGTGGGACACATGCCAAGGACGACACGGAAGACGGGGATTTCGTCCCATAGCCCCTTTTTCAATTCCTTGGCGAATCCCATGGCTTATTCTCCTGTACGTGCGATTTCGGAGGCGTGCGCGGTGTAGGCGTCGATGCCGTTCCGGATGGCCTCAAGCACGGCCCTTGATGAGATGGTGGCGCCAGTGATGGCGTCAAAGTGGCCCTGATCCTTCTTGATGTTCCAGACCGGCCCCGCGACTGGCTTTCCGGCAAACTGGAGTTTGAAGGGGGCCCCATCGATTTTGGTGCCCAGGCCGGGTGTTTCGTGCTGGGCGAGGAAATGGATGGATTTCAGGTGCCCGTCGGCCGTGATGCCCACCATGATCCGGATGTCGCCGCCGTAGCCGTTCTTTGAGGAGGTTTCGAAGGCGGAGCCGACAAAGGCACCATTCTTTCTGGCCACATGGAAGACCCATGGCCGACCGCTTTCACTAATGGAGAGGGTTGTGGTGGAGGGGTCGTTGTCAAACGGAGGAAGAACGGATGCCAGTGCCGCGATGGTTTCCTGTCGGACGGCGGCGGCGATGGAGGGGGCCGTCACCTTGTGGGTGTAGGCCAGCAACAATCCGGCGGCGAAGCTGATGATCGTGAGGGTTAGTGTGAGTTTAAGGAGGGCCTTCATGGGGATCCCTTCCCGCGGGTGTGGCCGAAAACGTGTGGGCGGGTGAAGCGGTTGATGAGCGGGGTGAGGGCGTTCATGATCAGGATGGCGAAGCTGACGCCTTCAGGATAGCCACCCCATTGGCGGATGACCATGGTGATGACGCCGCACCCGAGGCCGAAGACGAACATGCCGCGTCCTGTAACCGGCGTTGTGACCATGTCGGTGGCCATGAAGACGGCGCCGAGCATAAGGCCGCCGCTGAAGAGGTGGTAGAGCGGGGGGAGATTCCGGGCGGGATCCGCCTGATGCAGGAGGGTGGCGAGCAGGGCGACCGATCCGATAAAGGCAGTCGGGATAGCCCAGGAAATGCAACGGCGCCAGAGAAGAAATATGCCGCCGGCAAGGAGGGCGAGGGTTGAGGTTTCGCCGATGCAGCCGGGACGATTGCCGAGGATGAGTGATTTCAGGGTGAACATGTCGGCGAGCCCGGCCGGTGTCTGGCCGGTCGACAGGGCGGTTTTCCACGCGCCGAGGGGGGTTGCCATGGTGACGGCATCCACGGGGACGTTCAGGAAGGCAGGGACGGCCCATGACGTCATGGCGACGGGAAAGGAGACAAGGAGGATGCAACGTCCGACCAGGGCGGGATTGAAGATGTTGTAGCCGATGCCGCCGTATATTTGCTTGGCGATGACGATGGCGCAGAGGGATCCGATCACGGCCATCCAGCCCGGCAGGGTTGGCGGCAGGTTCAGCGCGAGCAGGAGACCGGTGACCACGGCGCTCAGGTCATTCACCCCGCTATCACGGCGCATGACCTTGCGCGTCAGGTACTCGGCGAGGATGCAGGTGGCGACGCAGATGAGGGTGAGGCGAATGGCGTTCCATCCGAAAAAGGCGACTCCGGCGGCGAGTGCTGGCAACAGGGACAGGATCACGGCCAGCATGATCCTCGGAACGGAGTTGCCCGAATGGGTGTGCGGGGAGGGGCTGAGAATCCAGGTGGAGGGGGTGTCGTTCATGATGTTTTCCCGTGGTCGGCGGTGCGGGACTTGCGTTGCCTGCGGTTCCGGATGACGGCGGTCTTGCCCTTGCGCAGGTGTTGCACGAGGGGGCGGTGGGCCGGGCATTCGAACGCGCAGGCGCCGCACTCGATGCAGTCCAGGATGTTCAGGGATTCGGTTTCGTCGAAGTGTTCCGCCTCGATGGTTTCACTCAGGTGGCAGGGCAGCAGGCCGACGGGGCAGGCCGTGACGCAACGTCCGCAGGCGATGCAGGGCATGGAGGTAAACTGGGCCACCTGACGGCGGGAAAGCAGGAGGAGGCCGGAGGTGGTCTTGGCGGCGCCGACATCCAGGGAGGCATGGGCAATGCCCATCATGGGGCCGCCGCAGATGACCTTGCCGACATCGCCGCGCAACCCGCCGCATTGGGCGATCAGGTCGCGGAAGGGGGTCCCCACGCGTGCGAGCAGATTCCCGGGGGTGGTGATGGCGTCACCCGTTACGGTGATGATCCGTTCCGTCAGCGGGCGGCGATAGACCACGGCATCATGAATGGCGGCGGCGGTGGCGACGTTTTCAACCAGGCAGCCGACATCCATGGGGAGGCCGCCACGGGGCACCTCGCGGCGGGTGCAGGAATAGATCAACTGTTTTTCGGCGCCCTGGGGGTACTTTGTTTTCACGATGACGAGCCGGACAGTGCCTTCGGCGCCCTGCATGACCTTGCCGAGGGCGGAGATGGCGTCTGGCTTGTCGTCTTCGACCACCACATGAACCGTGGAAACGCCGAGGATGCGTCGGAGGATTTGGATGCCCTGCCAGAGGCGGGCGGCTTGTTCGACCATCAGGCGATGGTCGGCGGTCAGGAAGGGTTCGCACTCCGCGCCATTGATGATCAGGGTCTGGATGGTTTTGCCGGGTGGGGGGAGGAGCTTGACCTGGGTTGGGAATCCGGCGCCGCCCATGCCGATGACGCCCGCGTTCCGTACGAGATCCACCAGTTCGTGCGCAGGCAAGGAGGTCCAGTCGAGAAGGGTGGGGGCCGGGTTCAGCGCCTGGTCCAATCCGTCGCTTTCGATTTCCAGGACGGTGGCCAGTTGCGCATTGGCGGTGATACGTGTCTCGATGGACTTGACGGTGCCGGAGGTTGGGGCGTGAACCCAGGCGGAGATATAGCCCACGGGTTCGGCCAGGGGCTGGTCGCGCAAGACGGTATCGCCTTTCCTGACGACGGGTATGGCCGGGGTTCCTAGATGTTGGTTCAGGGCCACGTAGAGCGTTTTTGGAACCGGCATGGTGTGGACCGGGAGGTTGGCGGTGGCCTCCTTGTTGGAGCGGGGGTGAATCCCGCCCCGCGGGTTGAACCATGCGCGTACCGGGTTCATGCCGGGCCTCCCCTGGTGCCGGGGCGTATTTCAATGGTATTCTGCGGGCACTTGGCGCTAAGGGATTCCCCGGTCAAGGGAATGGTGTAGTCGACCACGGCGAGGTTGTTTTGCATGGAAATGCCGACATTGGTTACCGCCTTGGCGCAAAGGGTGCAGGCGATGCAGCCGACAGAGCAAACCTTGCGGACTTCGGGGCCGCGATCCCGGGAGGAGCAGAGGACGTGGATTGAGCGGGATTCGGGGATCAGCTTGATCAGTTTGCGCGGGCAGGTGGCGACGCATTGTCCGCAACCGATACAGAGGTCGGGATGAACGATGGCCAAGCCGTTGAGCAACTCGATGGTTTGGACGGGGCAGGCGCGGCAGCAGGAAGCCAGACCGAGGCAACCGTAGCGGCAGTCCTTGCCGTTGCCGCCGATCTGCTGGGCGGCGCCGCAGTCGAGCAAGCCGTTGTAGGCCGCCGAGTGAGTGGCGGCGGTGTTGTCGCCCTTGCAGAGTACGATGGCCACCTGGCGTTCGGCGAGGGTGACGCTGACGCCCATGAACTGTGCCAGGCGGGTGGCGACATCGCGACCGCCGGGTTGGCACCGGTCCACCGGGGCGCCTTGCAGGACGATTTCGCGCGCGTAATCGCCGCAGCCGGCATATCCGCAGCCGCCGCAGTTGATGCCCGGCAGGAGGGCGCCCACGGTTTCGATGCGCGGATCCTCGTCCACGGCGAGGAATCGGGCGGCCAGCGCGAGGACCACCGCGCACAGGCACCCTGTCCCCCCGATGATCAGTGTTTGTGTGAGTAGATCCATAAGGGGCGATGGTTACATTCTTACAAGGCCGGCGAAGCCCATGAAGGCAAGGCTGAGGAGTCCGGCGGTGATCAGCGCAATGGCGGTGCCCTGGAAGGCCCTGGGCGGGTTGGCCAGGGCAATCCGCTGGCGCAGGCCGGTGAAGATGATCAGGGCCAGGGCGAATCCGGTGGCGGCGCCGAACCCGAAGGTGACGGACCGGAGGAAGGTGAAGTCCTTCTTGATGTTCAGGACCGCCACGCCAAGAACGGCGCAGTTGGTGGTAATCAGGGGGAGATAGATTCCCAGTGCCCGGTGGAGGGAGGGGAGGGTCTTCTTCAGCACCAGTTCCGCGAGTTGGACAAAGGTGGCAATGACCAGGATGAAGGCGATGGTTTGAAGGTATTCCGCGTGCAGGGGGATCAGGATGAATTTCTGCACCGCCCAGGTAACAGCGGAGGCGCAGGTCATGACAAAAATTACGGCGCCGCCCATGCCGCCAGCGGTGTTCAAGTCCTTTGAAACTCCCAAAAACGGGCAGATGCCGAGAAATTGGGTCAGCACGAAGTTATTAACCAGGACAGCGCTGATGATGAGCAGTAGATATTCCATGGCCGGGCTCCGGTGAAAAGCGTGAGGTCGATAACGTATCAGTCCCGCCAGGGGAGGGAAAGGCGAAAACGGCCGATTGGGGCCGATTGGTCATAAACCTTGCGGACATGAGGTGGCTTTTGGTGTAGTTTCCGGTGGCGATATCAAGGGGTGCACAAGGCGGCACTCTACGCGAGAAGGAGGCAGGTAGTGACGACGTCCCGTGATGATCAGATGCGTTCCTCGGCGGTTACACTGTCGGACATGGAGATTTTCGTGTTTCCGGAGTTGATCTATGCCTTGTTGCTGGCGAACATCATGTCGCCCCGGATATGGAAGTGGCTGGAGGATCCCTGGTTTGAGGGGCTGGCCAAGATGAAGCCCTACCGGCGGATCACGCGGCTGAAGCAATACATCATGGATCATTATGCCTTCAACCTGGATCTGGACACATGGGGGTTGACGACGAAGGATCGGGAGATGGCGCGGTTCGGCGGGTTTCTGGAGGAGGCGGTGATTCGGGAATCGAACGCCCTGTTTGGTTATGAAGGAGACCGCTACTACTTCGACATTGATATCCGGACCCACTTCGGGCTCGACAAGTACACCACCGACACGATTCCGTACTGGAAGACAGAGACGGTGGAGGCCATGGATGCCTTCCGTTACCGGGAGGGGTATACGACCGGGGCGGGCGAATGTGTTTCACTGGCGACGCTTTACGCCGCGGGGCTTTTCATTGTCGCCGGGATACCCCTCGACCGGATTTACCTGTTGGCCACGCCGTTGCATTCCCAGAACTTCGTGGATGTGGATGACGGGATCCTGACCAACAACCGGCGGCTGGTGACGAAGAAGATGTGGTGCAACGGGACGGCGTTGTCGGCGCAGGCGCGGCGGGCGCTGGAGAACGAGAAGGTGACGCTGGTGGCGCACGAGACGGGGTATGTGCATACGGTCTACCCTGAGGCGAGCATCGAGCCTGGCGCGTATGAGCGGTTCTGCGGGAAGTTGCGCGGGTTCTTGAACATACCGTTGACCGACGAGGTGTTGGGTAATTTCCTGAGGCACAAGCGTGACCTGCAGCGTTGTTTCCAGATCCGGCACGGGATTCACGGGGCGGAGCGGTATGTATCCGCAGATGTGGCGTTCCAGTATGAGGAAGGCAGTTCCTATCTGGTCACTGATAAGACAAGGGAGAACCTGTTGGCCGAGATTGACATGGACCAATTCCTGTTGCACCGGATGCCGGGCAGGATTGTGTTGAATGATCTTGAAGCGTACATCCGGGCGGAGAAACCCGATCTGAAGCGTGCGGAGGATGTGGACCGGCTAAAGCAGCAGTTTGCCTGCGAGTGCATCAACACCGAGTGGGCGATGGAGAATCTGATCCGGTTCTGTCATGTGGACCCGAAATTGCCTGTGGCCGGGCAGAAGACATTCCGGGGGGTGGGGGAGCCGCTGGGGTTGACAGTGGAAATGGGGCGTGAGGGGATTATCCGGCGGTTGGAGGCGATCCGCGGGCGGAATGTGATGGCAGAGATGGCGTTCCATGCCTATCGGGATTTGGGGCGTGTGGAGGCCGGTCCGTTTCTCAAGGCGGCGATGGAGCGGTGCCCGGTTTCGGTGGAGGGGAGCAAGGATCTAAGCCTGGCGGAGGTGGTGGGGCGGATCCGGGTGATGGCGGATGAGTCCATTTATGATGAAGCCGGGCGGTTGGCGCAACCGGATGAGGTGTGGAACTATGGGCGCGGTGACGGGGTGGAGAAGGCCTTGCTGCTGGCCAACATCCTGAAGCATCGCGAGCCGGGGTTGGTGTTGCGGCTTGAGGTTGGTCCTGAAAAGGTGCGGCTTACGGGCTGGGCGGAACCTGTCGAGTTCCCGACAGGAAAGGGCTTGGTTTCCGGGGTATGGGAGTTGTAGTTGAAGTCAGGTCGATGTGGCGAGTTCTCCTGACATAAGGTCTGATGCGAACCTATTGGAAACCTTCCCTCTGAAGGTCCGGACGGGCATCCCCTCTGACATCGGTCAATTGAGATTGTCCGTTCTGGCGGGCAGGGCTCTGCGATGCCTTGGTCATAACGGTGCGGGGGTGGCGGCGTAGCGTCGAACGTCCTTAGTTCTCCCGGGATTTCCTATGGGGATCACGGGTTGCGCCTTGGTGGAGGTTGTGGTATGTAGACGCCTCCGCTGGGGAGGCAAGGCGGGGAGAGGTGTGGAACGTGGACGCGCGTCAGGCTTATATCGTCATGAATATGATGCAGGGAATCGGACCGGTGACGGTCCGGAAGTTGATGGATGCCCTGGGGTCGGTCGAGGCGGTGCTGCAGGCGGATGGCGACGTGTTGAGGCGGGTGCCTGGTGTTGGGAATGAGATGACGGCGCGCATTCTCGAGCAGCGGGAACGGTTGGATCCGCAGGCGGAGGAGGAGAAGGCGGCGGGGAGCGGGGTGAGGATTGTGACCCGGGTGGATGCGGAGTATCCCAAAAGGCTTCTGCAGATCTACGATCCGCCGCTGGCGTTGTATGTGAAGGGGACGCTGCAATCGCGGGATGAGTGCGGCATTGCCCTGGTGGGGTCGCGACGGACAAGCCACTACGGATTGGAGACCTCGGAACGGCTGGCGTTCCTGTTGGCGCAGAACGGGGTGACGGTGATCAGTGGGCTGGCGCGTGGAATTGACACGGCGGCGCACCGGGGGGCGCTCAAGGGGCGCGGGCGGACCCTGGCGGTGCTAGGGGGCGCGATGGACTGTCTGTTTCCGGCCGAAAATGCCGGTTTGGCGGAGGAGATTGCCCAGTCGGGTGCGGTCATGACGGAGTATCCGTTCGGGCGGCAGCCGGACAAGACGACGTTTCCGGTGCGGAACCGGATTGTCAGCGGGATTTCGCAGGGGGTTGTGGTGGTTGAGGCCGACGCGACAAGCGGGGCGATGATCACGGCGAACCAGGCGATGGAGCAGGGGCGGACGGTGTTTGCGGTGCCGGGGCGCGTGGATGCGGCGGGGTCGCGGGGGCCCCACCGGTTGATCAAGCAGGGGGCGCGGTTGGTGGAGACCGTGGATGACATCCTGGAGGAGTTGCAGACATTGCTGCCAATGCCGACGGCAACGCCGAAGGAAGCGGTCCGCAAGGTGTCGCTGACGGAGGCGGAACAGGATATTTTGAGGTTGCTGGAAGTGGACGGCGAGGCGGATGTGGATACGTTGATCCGCAAGTCGGGGCGCCGGGCGGCGGACATCAGCGCCCTGGTGATGGGGTTGGAAATCAAGCGGATGGTAAAAATGCTGCCCGGCCAGCGCGTGGGCTTGAGAAGGCAATAAGGAGCGAAAATGGCAAAGAAACTGGTTATCGTCGAGTCACCGGCGAAAGCGAAGACGATCAACAAGATTTTGGGCGCGGATTATGTTGTCAAGGCGTCGATGGGTCATGTGCGGGATCTACCGGTGAAGAAACTCGGGGTGGATCTTGAGAACGGGTTTGCGCCCGAGTACGTGGTGGCCGAGGAGCGCAAGAAGGTGGCCAAGGAGTTGTTGGAGGAGGCGTCGACGTGTTCGGCGATCTATCTGGCGCCCGATCCTGACCGTGAAGGGGAGGCGATTGCCTGGCACTTGAAGGCGTTGCTGGCCAAGGCGGTGCCGGAGGATCAGTTCTTCCGGGTGACGTACAATGAGATCACGCCCCGTGCGGTGAAGGAAGCGTTTGAGCATCCCCGGCAGATTGACCAGCATCTGGTGGATGCCCAGCAGGCGCGGCGTGTGCTCGACCGGATCGTGGGGTACAAGGTCAGCCCGATGTTGTGGAGCCGGATTTCACGGGGGTTAAGCGCCGGGCGGGTACAGTCGGTGGCGTTGCGGTTGGTGTGCGAGCGGGAGACGTCGATCCGGAGTTTTGTCCCGGAGGCCTTCTGGTTGTTCGGGGCGACGGTGCGCAAGCTGGTTGACCCGCGTGATCCGTTTACCTTGCGGCTGGCGCGGATCAAGGGAGAGAAGGCCGAGGTCAAGACGCCTGAGCAGGCGGACGCGCTCTTGAAGGATCTGGAAACACGGTCGCTGCGGGTGCGCGACATCATCCGGCGCGAACTCAGCCGTCGGGCTTTCCCGCCGTTCATCACCAGTTCATTGCAGCAGGCGGCGTCGCGGGTGTATGACCTGTCGCCGAGCCGGACGATGAAGATTGCGCAGAAGTTGTACGAAGGCGAAGACCTGGGGGATGGGCCGGTTGGATTGATCACCTACATGCGTACGGACTCTTTCAATCTGTCGCGGGATGCGGTGGATGCCTGCCGGCAGTTCATCGGGGCGAACTATGGGGAAGCGTATGTGCCGGAGAAGCCCAACTTTTTCAAGAGCCGGAGTTCGGCGCAGGAGGCACACGAGGCGATACGGCCCACGGATGTGACGCGCACACCCGAGCGTATGGCGTCGATTCTGAGTCCGGAGCAACTCAAGTTATACACGCTGATCTGGCAGCGGTTTGTGGCGTGCCAGATGGCGCCGGCGAAGATCGAGCAGCGCACGGTGGAGGTGGAGACCACGGGGTCAGCCGGGGATGTGCCGGATTATCTATTCCGTGCGACGGCTTCGCAGGTGTCGTTTCCCGGGTACATGAAGGTGGCGGGATTGCCCAAGAAGGCCAAGGAGAAGGACGCGGGGGAGAAGGAAGGGGCTGAGGAGGAGGAAGAGGTGGACCAACTGCCGCCGGTGGAAAAGGGCGAGGCCCTCGATCGGTTGGAATGGTTGCATGAGCGCAAGGAGACGCAGCCGCCGGGCCGGTTCAGCGAAGCGTCGCTGGTCAAGGCGCTGGAAGAGAACGGGGTGGGGCGGCCGAGCACCTACGCCTCGATCATTGGAACGCTTTACGATCGCCGCTATATTTCCAAGGAGAAGAAGGCGATTCAGCCGACCGACCTTGGGATGAAGGTTTGCACGCTGCTGGTGACGCATTTAAACGACCTGTTTGATGTCAAGTTCACGGCGGGGATGGAAGAGTTGCTGGATGAGATCGAGCAGGGCAAGGTCGAGTGGACCACCATGATGCGCGATTTCTATGAGCGGTTCCAGGTGTGGATGGTCAATGCCAGGGGGCCGGCGGCGAAGACGGGTGCGGTTGAGCAGATCCTGGCGGTCACGGAAGGGGTGAAGGCGTGGGGCCCCGAGGTTAAGCGAGGGCGGCGGATTTACGGGGATCGCCGGTTTGTGGATTCCATCAGGAAGCAACTTGAGGGTGGCGAAAAGCCGATCTCCCAGCGTCAATTGGAGAGCCTGGGGCGGGTGGCGCTCCGGTATCGTGAACAGATTGTGGAACTGGACAAGGCGCTGGTGGAGGCCGGGTTGGGGGCGTTGCTGGAAGAGAAGCCGCCGGAGGCGCCGACTCCCACCATGATCCGGAAGCTGGAACTGCTCAAGTCGGTGACCTTCGCGCCACCGACGGAGCGGCGCGGGCGGAAGTATGACGACAAGGCGTTTGTGGGGTCGTTGCAGCACCGGGTGGACCAGGACCGCGGCTTGTCGCCGGCGCAGGTGCAGGTGCTGGACCGGATGGTTACCAAGTATTCCGAGCAGATTCCTGATTTTGAGTCCATTCGCGACCAACTCCAACTTGGGGAAAGTTCACAGGCGGAAGACACGGAAAGCGCGGGTTTGCTGGCGAAACTCAAGGAGGTGACCCATTGGCATCAGACGGTTTCCAAGAAAAGCGGGAAGGCGTTTGATGACAAGGCTTTCTATGAATCGTTGGCGCGGCAGTTTGCGCAGCGCAAATCGCTGACCCCGCGGCAGAAATCCGCGTTGAAGCGGATGTCGCGCCGGTATGGTGCGGGGGGCGGGGAGGGCGGGGGTGAGGGGGGGATGGTTAATGGTGAGGGGAATGGTTAATGGTAACTGGTGAATTGTGAATACCGGGGGAAAGAGTCCAGAGACGGTTGGGGCGGCGCAGCTCCATGCCGATCCCTGTGTGGTGCAGTTCATGGCGCATCTGGAACATGAGCGCAACGCTTCGCCTCATACGATCTCCAACTACCTGCTGGACATTGCCCAATTCGCCCGGTTCACTTGGACAGTGGATGCGTTACCGCCGTATGCCTGGGGCGGGGTGGATCGGTTTCTGGCGCGGGCGTTCCTGGTGGATTCCCAGAAGCGGGGAAGTGAAGCCACGACCACATCGCGGAAGTTGAGCAGTCTGCGGGCGTTCTTCCGGTACATGGAACGTGAGGAGATGGTGGAGGCCAACCCGTTCACGGGACTCAAGGCGCCGAAACGGGCGCGCAAGTTGCCGCATTTTCTTTCGGTGGACGAAATCAACCGGTTGCTGGCGGCGCCGATGAAATGCTGGACCGACCGGGAGGTCCCGAAAGGGGATCGGGAGCGGCGCATGGCGGAATACGCGGCGAAGCGGGATGCGGCGATTTTGGAGGTGCTGTACAGCACGGGGGGGCGTGTTGGCGAAGTGGCGGGTTTGTCCGAGGCGGCAGTGGATATGCTGACGGGGGTGGTGCAGGTGCGCGGGAAGGGGAAGAAGGAGCGTCTTTGCGCGCTGGGCCGGCCGGCGTGCAGGGCGTTAAAGGAGGCGGTGAATTTGCGGGATGCATTGTGGCCGGCGATCACGAAACGTGGACGCGGGGTCAAGCCGCTGTTTGTCAATTTCCGGGGTGAGCGATTGACGACCCGATCGATTGAGCGATTGCTGAAGAAATATCTGGTGGAGGCACGGCTTAATCCTGCGATTTCTCCGCACGCGTTGCGACATTCCTTTGCCACGCATATGCTGGATGCGGGGGCGGATTTGCGGAGTGTTCAGGAGTTGCTGGGGCATGCCAGTCTTTCCACGACGCAGATCTATAA
>JBIJCW010000020.1:0-19448 GCA_044344495.1 Kiritimatiellia bacterium
GTGACTGTTGAGAAGCTGAAAAAGGTGTACGATGAGGCGCATCCAAGGGCATAGGGGGGCGGGGGGTTAATGGTGCGGTTAACGTATTTTATGATTTGGATCATCTATAATCTGCTTTTCCCGGTGGTGTTTGTGCTGGCGCTGCCGTACTACCTGCTGCGCATGGTGCGCCGTGGCGGGTATTGGAAGGGATTTGTGCAACGGCTGGGCGTGTATGATAGCGGGTTGAGGGCGGCGTTGGCAGCGCGGAAGCGGGTGTGGGTTCACGCGGTGAGTGTGGGTGAAACGTTTGTGGCGTTGCGGTTCATGGAGGAGTGGCGGCGGGCGAATCCCGGGGTGGCTTTTGTGCTTACCGTGAATACCTCCACCGGGCGGGCGCTGGCAGCCAAGGCGTTACATCCTGATGACGTAATGGTCTATTTTCCCGTGGATACGCCGCTGGTGTTGTGGCGCGTGTTCCGGACGCTACGACCGGTCCTCCTGGTGTTGACGGAGTGCGAGTTCTGGCCGAATCTGATTGGGATGGCGGCGCGCCGCGGGATCCCGATGATGTTGATCAATGGGCGGTTGTCCGACCGTTCCTTCCGGGGGTACCGGCGTTTTCGCTGGTTGTTCCGTCCGGTATTGCGGCTGATCGACCGGTTATGTGTGCAGAGCTTGCAGGACAGGGACCGGTTCCTGTCCCTGGGGGTTGAGGGCGTCACGATCAAGGTCACCGGGAGTGCGAAGTACGATGTGGCTTTGCAGACGCCGGGCAGGGTTGAGGATGGAATGGCCATTCTGGCGGAAGCGGGGATAAGTCCGGGAGTGCGGATTCTGGTGGGTGGATCCACCTGGGCGGGGGAAGAGGATATTCTGTTGGATGTGTTCGGGCGGTTGAGGGGGGAGTATTCCGACTTAAGGCTGGTGCTGGTACCGCGGCATGCCGAACGGCGGGATGAGGTGGTGGAGGCGATCAGGCGGCGGGGTTTGGCGTTTGTCCAGCGCAGCCGGGGCGGGGCGGTTGAGGGGGGGGGCACGGCGGAGGTGTTGCTGGCGGACACCACCGGTGAACTCAGGCATCTTTACACGGTGGCGACGGTTATATTTGTGGGCAAGAGTCTGACGCAACATGGAGGGCAGAATCCGATTGAGCCGGCGGCCTGTGCCAAGCCGGTTCTTGTGGGCCCCAACATGGAGAACTTCGCGGATGTGATGCGTGAGTTTCTGGCCGCGGAGGGGGTGGTGCAGGTGGCTGATGCCCTGGAACTGGAGGGGCGCCTGCGCGATCTTCTGAACGATGAAGGGGAACGCCGCCGGTTGGGAGAGAGGGCGTCCGGGGTTGTGCAACGCAATCGCGGAAGTCTGGTGGCGATGGTCGAGGGTGCGGAGGCACTTCTCAGCGCCGGGCGAAGATGACCACGGTGATGACGGCGGCCATGGCGAGGTAGGTGAGGGCGAGGCGCAATCCTTGAATCTCCGACGCGGCCGACCGCTGTTTCGCAAAGGATTTGCGGACCTGATACAGGAGCTGGGCCAACTGGGTGTCATTGGTCGCGGGGCCGAGGTCACTCTGGATGGCCTCGGGATCGAGGGGGATATGTTCGGCATGTTCCCGCCGCATGGCCTCGTTGGTGGCGGCGTCAGCGACCATCTCGTCGACATCCATGTTGTTAAACCGTTCCGAGTAGCGTCCGATCACCTTGAAGGTTCTTTCCGGTTCGTCGGTCCATAAGGGCGGCGGATTGGCGGGGTGATCGTGTTGGAGGATTAGGGAGGGAGCGGGTGTAGCGGTACGTTCGAAAACCTTGTCGATATCGGTGTCGGCGGTCGGCGGGGCGGGGGTTAGGGTTGTATCGGTACCGGTGGAACCCCTGTCCTGCGGGATGGCGTGGGTCTGGACGGTGGCGAAGAGCAAGCCAATGCTGAAGGCCAGGAACGAGTTCCTGTGCCGGCTGTTCATGGATCGGTGTTGAGAAGGGGGCACCCGGTCTCCGTCAGTGTTGTTTAGAGCAGGCCATCGAGGACGTTGATGCCATCCACCAGTTTGAGGGAATGGACGGCGTAATTGCCGGCGAGGGATGGGCGGCTGAGCGGGTAGGTGGCGGCGACTGCAGACTGCAGGGCCTTGACGCTCCGGGCGGCGACGATGGCGCCAGCGGCGCCTTTGTCACCGCCGCCAAGCATGCGTTCGCCGTAGACGCCGGGAACGGTGCGGGCGATGTCGCACATGGACTCCAATTCGGGGCCGGAGATCTTGTACTGGTCGCGGAGGCCGATGCCGTCGGCCCTGAAGATAGCGCCCACGGTTGCGATGTCGCCGGAGCGCCAGGCCTTGAGCATCTTGTGGAAGCGCTTGTTGGCGTTGTAGATGTAGCGGAGGCGGTCGCAGTGGTCGGGGTGGGTTTTGCCGAAGGTCGAGAGGATGGCGGTGAACAGTTTGTCGTTGTTGACGTCGGCGAGTTTGGAGAAGCCGAATCGACGGCCGGCGATGGCGGCGAACTCATCGCATTCGGCGCGGCGGGTTTTGTAGGTGGATTTTTCGAGGCCGGGACGGACGGTGCCGGTGTCGAGACTGACGAGGCGGAAGTCTGGGGCCCCTTCGCCGAGGGGGATATATTTGATGGAACGGGTCTTGGGGTGGTAGTGGGTTCCCATGCCGGCCCTGGCGAAATAGATCATGATCTGATCCAACTGGCCGCAGGGGGAGCCGATGTATTCGTTTTCCACGGCCTGGGCGAGATCGATGATCTGCATCCGGTCGCCCTCGAGCGTCAGGCGATTAACCTCGAGCATGGTCAGGAGGAGGTTCAGGGTGAGGGAGGCGGAGCGTGACATGCCGCCGCCGGGAATATTACCGACGAGGACGGCATCAAAGCCGGTGTTGAGTTGGAATCCGGCCTTGCGGAGGACGTGGTCGCACCCGTAGGCGAAGCGTGCCCAGGTGTTGGCGTTGGAGGGGTGGAGGGGAGGTGGGATTCTGCCGGACTTGAAATCGAGGATGCCATCGAGGGGGTACTTGCCGTCGAAGAAGCGCATGCGGTTGGTGCCGTTGGGTTTGTAGGCCATCCAGATGAAGCGATCGGTGCCGACGCCGAAAAGGTCGGTGCCGTTATAGTCGCCGTGTTCCACGCCGAGGCAAAGGCGCGAGGAGGTGCGGCGGATGCGGGCGTGGGAAAGGTCCATTCCGGCCTGGGTGGCGTAGTTCCGCAGGGTGGCGGCGGCGGTCTTGTCGTGTGTCGAAAATCGCATGATTTGTCTCCAAAATTGTGGAGGGTATGATGCAATTGCGGGAAGGGTAAGTCAATCCCGTGGAGGGGGGGGTGTCAACGGGCACATCTCCGAGTTTTGGCGACATGACATGTACCGCCCACCGGGCTTGCCCCGGTGGAGGTAAACGTTGAACGGCCGTGGCGGACCTGCCCATTTTCACAACTTTCTTCACCCGCGGCACAAGGCCGCGGGGATCGCCAAAACCAGGAGATGCGCCCGTTGTCAACGGGCAGGAAGGCGTGCGCCGTCAACCGATGCGTTCGGTGAGGTCCGAGAGGATATTCATGAAGTTGATATAGGCGTCGTAAGGGGAAGGGTAGGGATTAAAGTACTTGTGAACATTGCCGTCCTCAAACCACTTGGTGCACATGTAGTAGAAGTGGTCGGAAGTTTGCAGGAGGCGCCAATTGTGAAGCAGTTCCGGGTCATGGGAAGCCTTGATCCTGGACTCCAGGGCGTAGAGGGCCTGTGCGGCATCCTGCTGCATCTGGTTACCGAGCCAGGCACTGAGGTCCCGTTCGGTGTCCGCCCAGGACATGAATTCGGGGACGGTCAGGGTGCCGGAGGGCGTGTATTCCGCCGCCGCCTCGGCCGGGGTCTGGAAGCGGAACCCCGGGTTGGAGAGGATGCCCTCGGGGATCAGTTTCAGGAAGTCGAAGATGCCGGTTTCGGCCCAATGGTGCTCACCGAAGGTTTCGTAATCCATGAAGAGGTTGACGGCATGGGCGGACTTATGGATCCGGTGGATCCAGCGGGAGAACTTTTCCGCGGTGAGGGGGTACTCGGCCCATTCGCGGTTGGAGAAGCGGAAGGCGATATCGTCGGAGAGGCGGTAATTCTTGAGCAGGACCCGGAGTTGGCGGGTGCCGGTGGCGCGGTAGACCTTGTTCGGGCTGCGTGACCCGAGGACGTGGTCGGCGCCCTCCGCGAGGATCACCTTGTATCCCAGGCGTTCGACTTCAGCCGCCAGGTCGTTGCGGTAGATGAGTTCCGTGTTCCGGAAGGTGACGGCCTGCTGGCCGAACAAGTCGCTGATGGTGCGGCGGTGTAGCTCCACCTGCTCGGTGAACTCCTGAGGGGAGAAGACGAAGGCGAGGGAATGGTAGTGGGTTTCGTTGAGGAACTCGACGCAACCGGTATCGGCGAGGCGCTTGAAGCTGTCGATGATCTCAGGATGAAAGCGGCGGAACTGATCGAGTGCGACACCGGAGATGGAATAGGCGAGGCGGAAGTCGCCCTTGTACCGGCGGATCAGGTCATGGATGAGGCGATTGGCGGGGAGGTAGCATTTGTTGGCCACCTTTTCCAGGATGGCCTGGTTCTGTTCGTCATCGGGATAGGTATGGGATTCGCCGATGTCGAAGAACGTGTAATGCCTGAGGCGGGTCGGTTGATGGACTTGAAAATAGAAGCACAGGGAAGTCATGGGTGCCGCGGGGGGGTAAGGCGGTTATAGATGTCCAGGAGGCGTGCCGCGGCCATGCTCCAGCGGATTGTCTTCAGGTCTTCCTTTCCGTGGCGGAGCATTTCGCGGGTGAGGGCCGGGTACTTGAAGACGGACAGGATCTTCCCGGCGATGTCGTCGACGTCCCAGAAGTCAACCTTGAGCGCATGGGGGAGGACCTCGCCAACGCCGGCATTACGCGAGACGATGACGGGGATGTCGTAGATCATGGCTTCGAGGGGGGAGATGCCGAAGGGTTCGGAGACGCTGGGCAACACGTAGAGATCGCTCATGGCGTACATTCGTTCGACGTCGTGTCCCTGGAGGAAGCCGGTGAAGTGGAACCGGTTGCCGATGCGCAGTTCGCCAACGCGTTCGATCAGGCGGGGGAGCATGTCGCCAGCACCGGCCATGACGAAGGTGATGTAGGGCATTTTCTGGAGGACACGGGCGGCGGCCTCAACGAAATAGTCGGGGCCTTTCTGGGAGGTGACGCGGCCGAGGAAGAGGACAATCTTGCCGGTGCGTTTGCGATCCACGTGGTAGACGGTGTTCACGCGGCGGTGGGGGACGGCGTTATGGACAACGGAGACCTTGCCGGGATCGATTCCGTAGCGGTCGAGGATGAGTTGGCGGGTATAGTGGCTGACGGCGATGACATGGTTGGCGGCGAGCATGCCGGCTTTTTCGATATCGATGATATCCGGGTTGCCGTGTTCGCCGCTGCGGTCGAATTCGAGGGCGTGGATATGGACAACGAGGGGTTTACGGCTGATCTCCATGGCGCGGATAGCCGCGGGGAAGGTCATCCAGTCGTGGGCGTGGATGATATCGAATGTTTCGTGAAGGCCAAGGTGTTCGGAGGCATCACTGTAACGGGCGACTTCGGCGATCAGGTTGGGGCCGTAGGGGGAGGGAGGGGCGAGAATGCTTTCGGTGCCGGCAGGGTGGTTGGCGGCTTGTGCCATGGCGGAATCGAGAACCTGGCGGTAGGTGGTCTCGGTGAGATAGGGGCGTAACAGGGACTCGACAGCGCGGAACTCCGTGCGGGGCGGCGTGGTTGTCGCGCGGGTGCCGGAAGCGGGGGGTTGGGGAGGGACGTGAGCGGCCGATACCAACCGCACGTGGGAGCGGCGGCGAAGTTCCGGTGCGCGCGGAATGACGAAAGTGACCCGGACCCCGTGACGGGTCAGTGCCTGTGTCATTTGATGACAGGCGGTTCCGAGTCCCCCGCTGATATGCGGCGGGAACTCCCAGCCGAACATCAGCACACGCAAAGCATTGTCTTTACTTGGCATCGATGCAGTCTTCGCGCCAGCAGCAGTCCATGTACGGGCAGGCAGGAGTGCCGGTGCCGAAGCAGGCGGTACTGCCTTCTGCTTTCTGGATGCTGAGGATCAGGTCGGTCTTCTTCATTTTGGTGGAATTGATTCCGAGTGTTTTGGCTTTTTTCTTGATGTCGGGCATTTTCATGTTGCGATCTCCATTTGCGGAGATGTGAGTGATCTTCCGCGTCTTATTCCGGTCGGTGGCCTGGCGGTACCAAGGCCCCGACTTTGATTTTTGACCTGCGCCATCTCACGCGCGTCGGTTCACCAGAGGCGTTGTCCGGGGCAGCATAGCTAATGCATGCGTGCCGTTCTGTTGGAGTCTATGGTACATGAGGAGCGCACATCTGCAAAGTTAAAATTAGGAAGACCTACAGTTGCAGTAGGCGGATTAGTTCGGCGACGCTCCATGCCTGGGCGAAGCAGCCGTTCGGGCGTTGAGGGGGGGCGCCATCGAAGATTTCGGGGACTTGGGAGAGACCTTGGTGGCGGAGTGAATAATCAATCAGGGGCGTGAAGGTCTGGAGGAGGTTGGCGCGGGCGGCCTGAGGGTCGGGGGCAACGCGCAGTGCGGCGGCGCCGAAGTGGCCGATGAGCCATGGCCATACGGTGCCCTGGTGGTAGGCGGCGTCGCGGGTTTCCTGGTCGCCTTCGTAGCGGCCTTGGTAGGCCGGATCGCGAGGGGAGAGGGTGCGGAGTCCAAAAGGGGTCAGCAGTTCGCGCCGGACTTTCTCGACGACGGCGGCTTGTTGATGCGGGGTCAAGGGGGAGTGGGGGAGGAGTCGGCCAGGGAGGCAGCATCCTCCATCCAGAATAGGGATTGAAACGCGGCGCCGCACCGGCGGGCGAGTTCGGCAGGCCAGGGGGGGCGGGTGCCGAAGGTTACGGCGAGTTCATCGGCAAAGCAGATGGCGTTGTACCAGAGGGCGTTGATGTCCACGGCGTATCCGTGACGGGGGGTGACGGGGATGCCGTGTACCTTGGCGTCCATCCAAGTCAACTGGGTATCGCGATTGCCGGTATGCAGGAGTCCCTCGGCATTCATGAAGATGTAATTCCGGGTGCCTTCCATGAAACGGGTGAGGATGCGCAGCATGACCGGCCAGAAGTGCTTTTGGACGGTTTGGTAGTCGCCGGTGGCGACCAGCATGTGCTGGACGGCGTGGAAGTACCAGAGCGAAGCATCGACCGCATTGTAGGCGTGGTGGTCGGGATTGGCGGCAAAGAAATTCGGGATGAGGCCATCGCGTTCGGCTTCGCCCACGGATTTCAGGATAGCGACGCCCATTTCAGGATTGCCGGAGCAGAACGTCAGGCCGGGCAGGGAGATGAGGGTGTCGCGGCCCCAGTCGTCGAACCAGGGGTATCCGGCGATAATGGCGGGACGTGCGCCTTGCGCGTGGATCAGGAATTTCCGGCCGGCGAGGAGGAGGTCGGGGAGTTGATCGGTGAGGGTGGCAGGGGTCTTGGTGGCAAGGGTGTGCAGGGACTGGCGCTCTTGCCGGCGTCGGGCCAGTTCATGGTTCCACGTCGCTTCGGTGGCGGGGGCCAGGGTGGAGACGGAGGCGGTGACGATGACAGACTGACCCTGGTGAAGGGGGATATTCAACTGGCCGGGGCAGAACAGGTCCTCATGGTGGTCATAGCCGCGTTCCGCTTCCCGTTCGTACTCGAAGTTGTGGAACCAATCCGGGTGGGCATCAAAGGAAGCGGGGCGGCTAGTCCGGATATGGAGGGGGGGCATGCCGTCGTAGGGGGTGATGTCAAATCCATCGGGGAGAGGGTCAACCTGGGTGCGGATGCAGGAATCCTGCCGTTTGAGGCTGTGGTGGTCGCGGTAGGCGAGCAAGGGATTCAGATGCAACGACAGGGGTTTGGATGATTTCAGGATTTCGTAGCGGACGAGGACGGTGTTTTCGCCGGGGAGCATCATAAGCTGCTTGCGCAGCAAGGTTGGCCCGGCCTGGTAGGTAAAGGTTGGGCATTCGTCCTGTGAATAGGAAACGAGGTGCTCATGGCCATTGGGGTGATAGACGCCGGGGTAACGGTGGCAGGCGAGGGGGTAGGCATGGTGGTCGGAGGAGAAGGAGTCCTCGACATCGGCGAGGAGGAGGAAGCGTCCGGCGGGTTCGGCGAGGGCGGCCACGAGCAGTCCGTGGTATTTGCGGGTGCGGGGGCCGGCGATGGTTCCGGAGGCATAACCGCCGAGGCCATTGGTCTCCAGCCATTCATAGTGGAGGGACTGGGTCAGGTCGTGGCAGATGTTATGGTCGAAAGCGACGGGCATGGCGTCACGGTTGCTTTGAGGCGGCGGCCTTGCGCCGTTTGTGTATCCAGATGTAGCCGGCGATAAGGACGGCGACGCCTGCCAGAGCCCACATTGTGGCGCTCTTGGAGTACTTCTCAATCAGTTCGTGGTTTTGGCCGGCCACGTACCCGATGGCCGTAAGGATGGCCACCCAGATTCCGGCGCCGAGTCCGGTCCAGAGCAGGAATCGGAACATGTTCATTCGTGCCAATCCGGCGGGCAGGGAAATGTACTGTCGGATCACGGGGATCAGGCGGGCGGTGAAGGTGCTGATTTCGCCATGGTTCCTGAAGAAGGCTTCGCCCTTGTTGAAATTCTCCTCCGAGATGAAGAAATACCTGCCCCACTTGATCAGGAAGGGGCGACCAAGCCAGAGGGCGAGGTAGTAGTTGAACAAGGCTCCGAGCCAACTTCCCACGATGCCCGCGATGATGGCGAGCCAGGCGTTCATCTCGTGGCCGGGAATATACGAAGGGGAGGAAAGGTAAGCGGGCGAGGAGAGATAGCCAGCGGGGATCATGACGACTTCGCTGGGGAATGGGAAGCAGGAGCTTTCGAGGAACATCATGATGACAATGCCTGTATAGCCCCAATCGCCGACGAGGCCCACGACCCAGGTGACCGACTGCTGAAGAAAATCATGAATCATACGAGTTCTCCTTTCAAGGTGCCCAAACCAACCAGACAAAGATAGATGACGCAGTGACGGCGGTCAACGTGTATGGGATGCCGATTTTCATGAACTCGCCAAACGAAACGATATGGCCGTGTTTTTTCAGCATGCCCACGGCCACGATGTTCGCCGAAGCGCCGATGGGGGTCAGGTTGCCCCCGAGGCAGGCGCCGATCAACAGGCCGAACATCAGGAGCGGGACCGGGATGGCCATGGTATCCGCCATTTTCTGTGTCACCGGGATCATGGCGAGGAGAAACGGCACGTTATCCACGAATCCGGAGAAGACCATGGCGACCGTGACGATCATGATGAACGAGAAGAGGACATTGCCGCCGGCCGCTTTTGAGAGGGTCCGGGCTACGACATCCAGCCAACCGGAGGAACTCAGGGCGCCGACGACGATGAAGACGCCGATCAGGAAGAAGGTGGTGTCCCAGTCGAGGGTGCGGATCAGTGTCCGGGTGGAGCCCCAGTGTGCGTGCAGGCGGTACCAGAGCAAGGCGGTGGCCGCCAGGGTCAGGGTCAGGGTTCCGGCCAGCCATTTGAACCCCGGATCGAAGACGGAGGTCAGTGAGAGGCCGACGATGAGGACGCCCAGGAAGACAGTCGGCACCCAGGATCGCACCTGTTCCAGGGGGATCAATTGGATGCCTTCCTTGTGGCGCCGCAGCATGACGGCGGAGACGGCGAGGGCGGCGAGGGCGCCGATCTGGACGGCGAAGAAGATGCCTGGTTTGCCGAGGTAGATAAAGAAATCGTTGAAGGTCAGTTTGAGGTAGCCGGCGAGGATCATGCTGGGCGGGTCGCCGATCAGGGTGGCGGTGCCCTGCAGGTTGGAAGCGAGGGCGATCAGGATCAGGAGGCGGACGGGGGAGATTTTCAGTTTTTCGGCGAGGCTGATGGCGACGGGGGCGACGAGGAGGACGACGGCCACGTTTTCGACAAACATGGAGATGAAGCCCGAGAGGGCGCAGACGATCAGCATGGCGCCGCGTGTGGTCTTGGCGCGGTCCACGAGCCGTTCGGCGATGACGGACGGCATCCGGGAGAGCATGAAAAGTTCGGCAAGCACAAGGGTGCCGAAGAAGAGGGCGATGACGTTCCAGGACACATGTTCGAAGAGGGCCTGTTGCCAGGTGACGGACCCGGTCAGGATTAGCGCGAGGGCCCCGCCGCAGGCGATGACTGACCGCCATTTTGGCAGGATGACGAACAAGGCGTAGCATGCCACAAACAAGAAGATGGGCATCACGGGTGGATTCATGGGGGCGCAGTGTAAGAGAAGAGGCGAGTGGGGGTCAATGGCGATGTGCGGGAGACGATTGCCTGTGTGAGCAGAAAAGGCTTGCCTGATTGCCTGGGGTGCTTATCATGCACGCCATGAATACTAAAAGAAACTCCATGGTTGCGGGATTGGTATGCGGGTTGGTGTTGGCGGCGGCGATGCAGGCTGGTGCCCAGAGTAGTATGCTGGGAGTCGGCGGTCGCTATCACCAGCAACATTCCACCTTTATCGCCCTGCCTTACGCGGAAGGCGATCTGTCCTATGGTCTGCTGTACGAGGCGCTTGAGCAGGGTACGAGTGTTTTGCAGCTCGGGTGTTCGATGACCCCGGAGTTCAAGGAGAACGACACTCTTGACTATGCCGTCACGCCTGAACTCAACCTGTTGATGCAGGATCGCATCTTCCAGGGAGGGGTTGGCATCATGTCGTCCTACCTGAGCCGGACGGTGGGTGAAAGTGACTGGATGGATCTTTACTGGCAACTCCTGCTTGGTGTGCGGTTGGACCTCAGCAAGAAGATGTCGCTGCAGGTCAACGGCAGTTATGTGTTCGAGTCGTGGGGTGATTTGGGCGATTTTGATGTGGGTGACATCGAAGGCGTGGCTTACATCAGTTTCGCGCTTTGAGTGGAGCCAGGGGTTTCCCGGGGAGGTGGCCTGAGGGTCATCTCCCCTTTTTTTTGGGGTGAAACGAGATTTGATTGGCGGCAGGGATTGTCCTATGATGCGCGGCCTTATGAAGTTCGCAACAGATCAACGGCAGGCGGGGCTTGAGCGGGCATGAAGCGCCCGGGTCCCAGTGAGTCCGCGTTACGCGAGTTGGCGCGGGTATTGAGCCGCCTGGATAGCGCCTCGGAGGTGTACGAGGTGCTGTATGCGTTGTTGACGGCGCGGGAGCGCGATAAGATTGCGCTGAGATGGCGATTGGTGGAACTCCTTGAACGAGGGGTGGCCCAGCGCACGATCGCGGCGGAACTGGGAATCAGCCTGTGCAAGATCACGCGCGGGTCCCATGAATTAAAGTACGGGCCCAAGGGATTCCGCAAGGCAATCCGGCGGGCGGTGAAGCAGCAAGGACAGGGGTAAGGGCATGACGTTTGACCCGGTGGCGCGAAAAGTTGACTTCCCGGTGATGGAGCGGGAGATCCTGGATTTCTGGAAGCAGGCGAGTGTGTTTGAGCGCTCGTTGAAGCAGCGGGAGGGGTGCCCGGAATATGTGTTTTATGACGGGCCTCCGTTCGCCACGGGACTGCCCCATTACGGGCACTTGCTGGCCGGCACCATCAAGGACATTGTCCCCCGGTACCAGACCATGCGCGGGCACTACGTGAAACGGCGGTTCGGGTGGGACTGTCATGGCCTGCCGGTGGAGTATGAAGTCGAGCAGGACCTGAAGATCAGCGGGAAGCGGGATATTGAGACGCTGGGGGTGGATGTATTCAACGAGCGCTGCCGTAGCATTGTGTTGCGCTACACGAAGGAATGGCGCGAGATCGTGACCCGCATGGGGCGATGGGTGGATTTCGACCATGACTACAAGACCATGGATCCCGCCTTCATGGAGTCCATCTGGTGGGTGTTCCAGGAGTTGTGGAAGAAGGGGTTGATTTACGAGGGGCACCGGATTGTGCCGTACTGTCCGCGCTGCACGACGCCATTGTCGAATTTTGAGACCAACCAGGGGTATGCGGATGTCCAGGATCCGGCGATTACGATCCGGTTCAAGGTGGAGGGGCAGGCCAACACGTATGTGCTGGCCTGGACGACCACCCCCTGGACGCTACCCTCCAATATGGCTTTGGCGGTGGGTCAAGAAATCGCCTATGCCAAGATCCGGGATGGTGGGGACACGTACTATCTGGCCAAGGACCGGCTGGCGGCCTACTACAAGAAGGGCTCGGCCTATGAAGTGATCGAGGAGGTGGCGGGTTCGAGCCTGGTGGGATTGCGGTACGAGCCGCTGTTTCCGTTTTTTGCCGAGTTGCGGGCCAAGGGGGCATTCCGGGTTATTGCGGGGGACTTTGTGTCAACCGAGGACGGGACGGGGGTGGTGCATGTGGCGCCGGGGTTCGGCGAGGACGATTACCGGGTGGGGAAGACGGAAGGACTGCCGTCGCCCTGTCCGGTGGATGAGGAGGGGCGTTTTACCCCTGAGGTGGCGGACTATGCGGGGCGGGCGGTGAAGGAGGCGGATGCCGACATCATCCGGCGTCTGAAACAGGAAGGCAAACTGGTGCACCAGGGCGTCATCAACCACAGTTATCCGCATTGCTGGCGTTGCGACAATCCCTTGATCTACCGCGCGATTTCCGCCTGGTACGTCAGGGTGGAGCAGATTCGTGACCGGATTCTCGAGGCCAACCGCCAGACGACGTGGATGCCCTCGCACCTGAGGGACGGGCGGTTCGGCAAATGGCTTGAGCAGGCCCGGGATTGGAACATCTCCCGCAACCGGTACTGGGGCACACCGCTCCCGGTCTGGCGCAGCGAGGATGGCAAGGAAGTGGTTTGCGTCGGGTCCCGCGAGGAACTGGAGAGGCTCTCGGGGGTCAGGGTGGATGACCTGCACAAGCACTTTGTCGACAAGATTGAGATTCCCTCGCGGGAGGGGCGGGGGCCCCTGCGTCGCATTCCCGAGGTGTTGGACTGTTGGTTTGAAAGTGGTGCGATGCCGTACGCCCAGGCCCATTATCCCTTTGAGAACCGGGAACAGTTTGAGACGCATTTTCCGGCGGACTTTATTGCCGAGGGGTTGGACCAGACGCGCGGTTGGTTTTACACGCTGATGGTGCTTTCGACGGCACTGTTTGACCGGCCGGCCTTCCGGAACGTGGTTGTCAACGGCCTGGTCTTGGCGGAGGATGGTCGGAAGATGAGCAAGCGGCTCAAGAATTATCCCGACCCGTCCCTCCTGATCGACACCTACGGGGCGGACGCCGTGCGGTTGTATTTGATCAACTCGCCGGTGGTCCGGGCGGAGGACCTGAGGTTCTCGGAGGCGGGGGTGCAGGAGTTGATGCGCAACCTGCTGATTCCTCTGTGGAATGCTTACGGTTTCTTTGTGACCTATGCCACGGTGGACGGGTGGACGCCAGCCAAGCGGACGGGCAGGCCGAGTGCGAACCTTCTGGACCGGTGGATCCGGAGTTCCATGGAAAGTCTATCCATAGGGGTCACGACGGCCATGGATGGTTACGATCTGCAGGGATCGGTGCGTCCGTTTGTCCGATTCATCGAAGATTTGACGAACTGGTACATCCGCCGGAGCCGGCGCCGGTTCTGGAAGTCCCAGGATGATGGTGACAAGGCGGACGCGTACGAGACGTTGCATTACGTGCTTTTGCAGCTTTCGCAGATTGCGGCACCGTTCATTCCGTTCATGAGTGACGCCATCTATCGGAATCTGAGGACGGCGGATATGCCCGAATCGGTACACTTGTGCGATTTCCCGAAAGGGGACGCCTCGCAGCGCGATGAAGGACTGGAGCGGCAGATGGCGGCGGTGATGACCGTGGTGTCGCTGGGTCGGACCTTGCGTGCAGCGCATGATCTCAAGGTACGGCAGCCGCTGCAGCGGTTGCATGTGGCCTGCCGGAATCCGGACCTGCTTGCGGGAGTTGCGGAACTCAAGGACATCATCCTGGATGAGTTGAATGTGAAGGGGGCGGAGTTCCTGGCTCACGAATCCGCGTTTGCGACGGTGAAGGCCAAGGCCAACTTTGCGCGGCTGGGCCCAAGGTTGGGGCCCCAGGTAAAGAAGGCGGCCGGTGTGATTGCCGGGCTTTCCAGCGAGCAGGTGGAGACCCTGGCGGGTGGCGCGACGCTGGGAGTGGAGATTGCCGGGCAGAAGGTTGAGTTGACGCCGGATGACGTGGTGATTGAGCATTTGCCGCACGAAGGCAGTGTGGTGGCGGCGGAAGGCGGGATTGTAGTGGCGCTCGACAAGGCCCTGACGCCGGAGTTGATGGAGGAGGGGCTGGCCCGGGAATTTGTCAGCAAACTGCAGAACATGCGCAAGACGGCCGATTTGGAGGTTACGCAACGTATTAGCGTCCGGTTCTCGGGCGATGAGGCGGTGCGGGCGGCCGTGGTCCGGTATCAGGATTATATCACGACGGAGACCCTGAGTCTGACGTGTGAGCCGGTTTCGGGAATACCGGATGGCGCCACGGAGTGGGATCTGAACGGCCATGCGTGTGCGATCAGGTTTGTGCCTGCAGGGGCCGAATAGGGACCGGGTGCGGGCGCCAACGGCCACCAAAGGGTGAGGTTGTGGCGGGCGCGCACGGAGGTAAGGTCAGGTTGGTTGCCTCAAGCAGGTTCGGTGCAGTTGCGTCCCCGTTTTTTCGCGCGATAGAGCGCCTCGTCTACCCGTTTGAGCAGTCTTGCGGGGGTCTCTTTCCCGGTCAGTTGTCCCACGCCGAGCGAAATGTTGATTGGCGGAAGATCGGTGTCGTCATAGGTCTGCAGAGGCATGGTCGCTATTTCCTGACGGAGGCGTTCGGCGGTCACGATCCCGCCTGCCAGGTCGGTATGAGGCAGGATGATGGTGAACTCCTCGCCGCCGTACCGCACGCCGAAGTCGGACGGGCGCAGATGCGTTTCGATGGCGCGGCCCAGGGTGGTGAGCATCCGGTCGCCTGCGCCATGGCCGTAGGTGTCGTTGAACTTCTTGAAGTGATCGATGTCGAGCATAATGAGCGACATTGCGTTTTTCGATTTCTGGTGCCTTGCCACGAGCCGGGGCAGGTTTTCGTTGAGCCATCGCCGGTTCCTGAGGCCTGTAAGTCCGTCGAAAGTCACGTCGTATTCGAGCAGTTTGCGCAGGCGGATGTTTTCCGCGATGGTGAAGTTACTGGCGCGCAGGCGTGTCGTCAGGAGGACGAGCATGTTTTTGGCGAACTGGTGCGATGCCGCGATCAGGCGCCAGAAGGTCACCTCGTCAATGGCGAGCGCCAGGGTGGGTTGAGCCGCGACCACAAAGGCCGACGTGGGGCGGTGGTCGATGACCGAGAGTTCGCCCACGGGCTGTCCCGCTTCGATAAAGGCGACGGCCTTGCTCTTGGGAGAGTCGAGGTTAACGCTCAATCTGCCGCGGACGATGAGGTACAGGATCGTGTTTGGCTGTCCCTTGTCAATGAGTACATCGCCCTTTTTCAGATTGAGCGTGGGGGTATCCTTGATCAGGTCCCAGATTTCGTCGATCATCACCTGTCGGAAAACATGGAGGTCCGATAGATTTTCCGGCTTGATCCGATAGGACGAACTGACGGCGAATTGCTTCTTCGTTGGCGCGGGTACTCGTTTGGTTCTGTTGTTGTTTTTCATTAGTGCTCCACCCGGCAGCCGGGGAGGTTGTGGCGGGAATGCATGACGGAGAGTTGCTTGGATTGCCGCGGGTCGGTGATATCCAGTTTGAATTGTGACGAGACGGACTGGACGCCGGCGAGCGCCTTGTCGAACCGCTGTTCCGCATCCTGGCGGCAGTGGCGCAACCTGTCGATGATGACGGCGGTTTCCTGCGGGGTGTCGCCGGACCGCCTGCCGAGCAACAAGGCGCCATCCATGATGGCGTCCAGGGTGGCGGTGCCGTCCGCAAGGCTGGAGGCCAGGGCCGGGTCCATCTCCTGCAGGAGCGCGCATCGCAACATCAGGGCCTTAAGGAGGAGGAGTCGGGCGGTTATGTTGGCGGCCTGTTGGGTATTGGTAAAGCGGGTTTTGGAGGAGGCGGTCATTGCCGGAAGCCCCTCGGCCGGTTCCAGTCTGACCTGCGCCATGGATGAGAGCCATTCGGCGATCCAGGTGTCCATGACGAGGTAAAGTTGTCTGAGGAATTCAGCCAGGCGGCGGTTTCTTTCGAAGCGGGCAAGGCTGGAAAAATCCATCGGCAGGCGGGGTTCGGTCAGGAAAGCGCGGATGGCGGGGGCGGCAATGCCGATTTTGACGGTGGAGCCATCGGCCAGTTCGGCGGCGCAGGCGGTGATGGCCTGGAGGCGGCCGGAGTCATCCACGATCGGGCCCCCGGAATTACCGCGCGAGACGTCGGCCTCAAAATGGAGGACGCGGGTGCCGCGGTCGGGCATGGAGCGCAAGGCGTAGCCGTGGCTGAGTTTCCAGGCGCTGTTGCCGGGATGACCGACGATATGGAGGGCGGCGCCGTCCGGTAGTGGGGTGGCCGGGTCCACCGGCAGGAATGGGAACGGGCCGCCATCGATATGCAGCAGGGCGAGGTCGTGGATGGCGGAGGAGGCGGCGATGTTGGTGACGGTATGGATGCGGCCGTCCAGAGTCTGTACGGACGCGCAGGGGACGCCGGCGACAAGGTGGTGGCTGGTCAAGATATCGCCATCCTCGGAGATCAGGACGCCAGCGCCGTGCCAGTAGGGGGTGATAACCTTGACGCAGGCGGCATGGGCGGTCCTGATGGAGGGTGGGGCCTGGCGGAGTTGGCGGAGGGAAAGGCGGACGGATGCCGTCTCGAGGTCAGGAGAACGCGCGAGGAGGAATTCCTGTTCAACGATGGCGAACGGGTTGTCCGGTTCCTGCGGGAGGAGGGGGACGGCATGCGCGGCGGAGGTGGTCGGCGGGAAAAGGGATTTGAGTTCACGCTGCAAATCGAGGAGGGTGGGGTCGGCGGCGAGGGTGGTGCCGAAGGTGGCCAAAAGCAAGCTGGCAGCGATCCATACCGGATTAGGCCGTGGATGATGCGGGATGCAGTGCTGGTCTCCGCAAGACATGTTTGATAATGTACCACAATACTTATGGAAACGGAGCAAAAAAAGGAGCAAAAAAAGAGCGGGGAAGAACCCGGTGCGCCGACCCGTTCTGCGGCAGAGGCGGGGATTGAGGCTCTGAAAAAGGGGCGTCTGCCGCCCTGGATCAGGGTACGGATTTCCGGGAATGGAACCTTCGATGCTGTGGACGGATTGCTGGGCGAGTTTGCGCTCAACACGGTGTGTTCGGGCGCCCAATGTCCCAACAAGCACGAGTGTTTCAGCCGGGGTACGGCCACGTTCATGATTCTGGGGGACACCTGTACGAGGGATTGCCGGTTCTGTGCGGTCAAGGCCGGGGTGCCGTTGCCGGTGGATGAGGATGAAGCGCGCCGGGTGGCGGAAGCGGCGGGGCGCTTGCAGTTGAAGTATGTGGTGGTCACCAGTGTGACGCGGGATGATTTGGCGGATGGTGGCGCGGGGGTGTTTGCGGCGACGATCCGGGCGGTGCAGGAACGGCTGCCGGAGGCGCGGGTGGAGGTGTTGGTGCCGGACTTCCTGGGCAGGGAGGCGGATATTGACAGGGTGCTGGCGGCGGGGCCGGATGTGTTCAATCATAATCTGGAGACCGTGCGGCGGCTTCAGCGTGTGATCCGGCCGGCGGCCGACTATGAGCGGTCGTTGGGGGTGTTGCGGTATGCGGCGGGAAAGGGAGTGCGGATGACGGACCATGGATTACAGGCTGGCCATCGCAGGACGATGGTGAAGTCGGGGTTGATGGTCGGGTTAGGGGAAACGGATGAGGAAGTGCGCGAGGCGATAGTTGATTTGCGGAGGGCGGGTTGTGAATTGCTGACGATCGGGCAGTACCTGGCGCCTTCGGCGCAGCATCATCCGGTGGAGCGGTATGTGCCGCCGGAGCAGTTTCAGGAGTATGCGAAATGGGGTCTGGCGGCGGGATTCGTCGGCGTGGCGTCGGCGCCGATGGTACGGTCGAGTTATCATGCGGATTCCATTTTCCTTTATTCCGGGGACAGGCTTTGTTAATGGGTGGGAAGACCTAACCTAGGACACCTTGTGCTGCAATACCTTGCCTATAAACTCGCGGAGTGGCTCAGTCGGACTCCGCCGCGGCATTTTGCCTATTGGTTGAGTTTGCGAATCGCCGACCTGTATTTCTTCCTGGATCGCCGGGGTCGCGGGGCGGTGGTGGATAACCTCAGGCATGTCTACGCCTTCAAGCGTGAAGGCGTGACGGAGGGGGATCTCAAATTGATCGCGCGATCGGCGTTCCAGTATTTTGGGAAGTACCTTGTGGACTTCTTCAGGTTCTCGCGGTTGACGGAGGAGGATATCCGGAGGCTGGTGGTGGTTGAGTACCCGGAGTATCTTGAGCGGGCGAGGGCGTTGGGCAAAGGGGTTATCCTGGTTACGGCGCATCTGGGGAATTGGGAGTTGGGCGGGGCTGTATTGGCCACCATGGGGTATCCAATCAATGCGGTGGTGTTGAAGCAGCCTTCCGCCAAGCTCAACGAGTTTTTTCAGAAGCACCGGCGGCGGCGCGGCATGACGATTATTCCGGTTGGTCATGCGGCGAGCGCCATGGTTGGCGCCCTGCGTCGGAACGAACTGGTGGCGTTGCTGGCGGATCGTGACTACTCGATGCGGAACGATTTTGTTTCCTTTTGCGGGGCGCCGGCCTGTCTGCCTCGTGGACCGGCGTGGATGGCGGAGCGGACGGGAGCGCCCGTGGTGCCGGGATTCATGTTGCGGAGGGCGGATGACACGTTTGTCCTGAGGTTGTATCCGCCGATCGTTCCGGGATCGGGGATGGGGCGCGAGGCGATTCAGCAGAAGATCAGCGAAAGCTTGGAGGATGGGGTTTGCGGGAGTCCGGCGCAATGGTTCATGTTTGAGAAGGTTTGGGATGGGCATGGGTACGGGAGAGGGTAGCGGGTGTTGAATAGCGGATGGTGAATAGTGGGTGGTGAATGGTGAATGGTGAAGAACGACAGAATGGCCTGCGGGGATGTGTGGTGGTTCCGGCTTATCATGAGGCCGGGCGGATTGGCGTGGTGGTCAGCGGTATCAAGCGGTGGATTGGGGATGTGATTGTTGTGGATGATGGATCGGGTGATGCCACGGCGGCTGAGGCGGAAGCGGCGGGCGCGATTGTGATCCGTCATGCGAGGAACATGGGGAAGGGAACGGCGTTAGAGACGGGGTTTCGCAGGGCGCGGGAGAGCGGGCATGACTATGTCATCACCATGGATGGCGATGGGCAGCATGATCCGGCGGACGTTCCGGCGTTTGTGCGGGCCTACCGGGATGGGGGTGCGTCCGTCGTGGTGGGGAGTCGGATGGGGGATGTGAAGAGGATGCCGTTGGTGCGTCTGCTGACGAACCGCTTCATGAGTTGGTTGTTGAGTCGGAAGATGGGGCA
>JBIJCW010000062.1:0-10831 GCA_044344495.1 Kiritimatiellia bacterium
GGTCGGCAGGCGCAAGGAATGCCGCTACAAGGGGGGCTGAGTTTTTTCCGTAGCGGAATCCGTTAGGATTCCGACGCGACGCGCGGCATTCGAATGAATGCCGCTACAGGGGGCAGGGATCGCACGCCTCTTGTCTATTGGTTGCCATGAACGTGATAGATCCGGCACGGTATGGGACGGGACCCGAAGGCGGCAAATCCACGAGCGGATTTCATTCTTGAACATTCCCGGCGATATGTTCATACAGAACCTATCAACCTTGTAGTGACAGTGTCGGCACGGAACGAGAATCAACAGAACGGGGAGACAAGATGAATGGCAGATTTCCGGGATTGATGATGGCGGCGGGATTGATGGCGTTGGCGGCGAATGCACAGCAGGCGGCCCCGGCGGCGGCTCCGGCAGCGCCGGTGGCGGTCAAGACTTGGGTGGATACTGTGACGATTAAGGGCGATCTACGGTACCGGTATGAAAACATCACCGAAGATAGCAAGGATGACCGGCAGCGTGATCGGATCCGCGCCCGGATTGGCGCCGCCGCCAAGATCAATGACCAGGTGAAGGGCGAGATCCAATTCTCCACGGGGGATGGCGATCCCGTTGCGGGAAACAAGACCATGGGCGACGGGTTCACCAAGAAGGACATGGGGCTGAACCTGGCCTATATCGACTGGACTGCGCAGAAGGGGTTGGATCTGATCGCCGGGAAGATGAAGAATCCCTTCATTGGCGTGAGCGATCTGGTCTGGGATGCGGATCTGACGCCGGAGGGATTGGCGGCCAAGTGGGAGAAGACGGTTGGTGGCTTGACGCTCTATGCCAATGGCGCCGAATTATGGGTGCAGGAACGCTCCACGGCCCCGGCGGCGGACACCAAACTCTACGCCGGCCAGGTGGCGGCCAAGTACCAGTTCAACGACAACGTCTACCTGTTGGTGGGCGGCAGTTACTACACCTATGACAACATCGAGGCGATGACGGTTGTGGATTGGGAAGGCAACAACAAGACCTACGGGAACAGTGCCGCGAACGGAGCGGTGGTGAAGGGGGTCACCAACAAGGTCTACGCGATGGAGTACAACGAGGTGGAGACCTTCGCCAAGCTGGTGGTCGCGGCGGGGGTTCCGGTCGAGCTCTATGGCAACTACGTGGTCAACCAGGATGCTGAGGCGAACGATACCGGCTGGCTGGCGGGGGTTACCGTCGGCAAGGCCGAGGCTGTCGGTTCATGGGAGGCGGGTTACAACTACCGTGAACTCGAGAAGGATGCGGTGCTGGGGGCGTTTGCGGATTCGGATTCCTGGGGCGGCGGCACGGATGGCCGGGGGCACAAGGTCTATGGGCGGTACCAGATCGCCAGGAATGTGCAACTGGGCGCCACCTATTACCTTGACGAGAAGGCCATCGCAGATGCCTCCAAGACGCACGACTATGATCGTCTGCAGTTGGATGTGTCGGCGAGTTTCTAGATCATCGCCTTGCCCGAACGGTGGATTCCGGGCAGCAGGCTGATGGCGACCAAGGTTCCGATGGCGACGACGGCCAGGGTGGCCCAGGGGGCGCCATGGGGGTCCCCAATCCAGCGGACCCCGGCCAGTCCCACGAGCGGGCCGCCGAGATTACCGATGCCGATGATGGCCTCGTGCAGGCCCCCGTACTCGCCCTTCGCGGCGCTGTAGTCCAGGGAGTAGAAGAGCGAGCATGAATAGATCAGGCCAAGGGCGGCCCCGAAGACAGCCAATGAAACCAGGATGAGGGCCGGGGATGAGGTCAGCATGACGCCGGCGAAGGCAAGGGGGGCCACTGCCAGCGCCAGCCTGTTCCAACCGCGATGATAATGCCAGCCCTCCCAATGACCGTAGAGGACGAACGACAGGGCGCGGGTGAGGTAGAAGGCGGCGGCCAGGACGATCGTCAGGGAAGGCGACTGCCCGAGCCGGTCGCCGAGGGCCGGAAGGAGCGGCAGCAGGACGGCGATCATGACGTAGGCGAGTGCGTTCCCGAGCCATGCGGCATGCATGAAGCGCCGTTTGTGCCCAGGGGCGACGGCGACCGAGGGGGTGGGGGCGGAGGGGGCGGCAAGGGTATGGTTGGCGGTTGATGGTTTAGGGATCAGGAGCAGGGTGGAGGCGGCGTACAGGAGGCCGGGGCCCCAAACGACGGCGGCGGGCATCCAGCCCACAAACAGACTGCTGGCCAGAAGGCCGAGGGTGTTCGCGACGGACCAGGTGATGTTGTAAATGGAGAGCCGTTTGGGGGTGGAAAGGCGGGAGTCGACATCGAAGATGGCGACTTCCAGGGCAGGCCAGCAGGCATTGACGAGCAGGCCGTACACCAAGGCGAGTATAAAGGGGGCGTAGTGCCAGGGCGCCAGCCAACCGGTGAGAAGGAGCAGGGCGTTGGCGGAAAAGACGGCAAGCAGGAGCCGGTCGGGTCCGATACGGTCCGCGAGGCGGCCACCATAGCGGGAGCCGGGAACTCCGGTGAGGCCGAAACACACTCCCAGCCAGAGGTTCTCGGTGTTGGAATAGTGGAATGCCGACCGGGTCCAGAAGAAGATGGTCGCGAAGAGCATCGTGATGGCGACCGAGTTGGCGGCGGTCAGCGCGTAGTAGCGGGCCAGGGAGTGGGCGGCGGGTTGCGGGCGGGCGTTCATTGATCGGGACCTTGATTGATGTTCGTCGTGACCAGGAGGTGTCGGTGGCCTGACGAGGTGGTTGAGGTCTGGGTTTCAACGATCCGGTAGCGCAGGCCGCTCCGGTCAAGTTCGGGGATCCGGTCTTCCGGCACGATCAGTGCGGTTTGCCCGTGACCGGTCCCTGCCAGTGCCTGCGCAAGGTCGGGGCACTTCGTCTGGCGCAGATAGACCGGCAAGGCCTGGTCATCGTCTGAAACAGGGCCGACGATCACCGCGGGGCGCCCGTTCAATTGTTCCCATGCGAGTACCCGGTCACAAAACCGGCGCAACCCCAGTGCCGGGTCATGCGGCAGGTTGATGAGCTGGTTGTACACGGTGTAACCTCCCCAGACCGTGGCGGCGATGATCGTCAGGCACTGCACGGCGCGGCAGCGGGTCAGGCGCCAGGCCGGGTTCCATGAGGCATGGCGAATGACATAGGCCCAGAGAATGGACAGCGGCAGGACCACGGGAAATATCCGGTCCGCGCGTTTTCCGGGGACCAGTGACATGATGACCAGTCCGCACCCGAACCAGATGACGATCCAGCGGGCGCCGGCATCGTCCAGCAAACGTTGGCGCCCCTTGCGGTCGAGAATCCACCACAGGAGCAGGGCGATGCTCCACGGGAACAGGCGGTGCAGGAGTTGTGCGGGGTAGGTCAACGGCGACGCCCAGTTCTGCCAGGCGTTGTTCGCGCCCGTGACGCCGTGGCCCCCCCCTTTGAGATTGCCAAGGAATTCACGCACCACGACCAACTGGTGGAATTGGGGATCCCGCAGGGATCCGATGACGACCCACAGGGAGAACAGCAGGAAGGGCAGAACCCATGTCCACGTTCCCGGCCAGGCGTGCGGCCGGGTGCCGCGACGCTCCATGAGGTGGAACACGGCCAGACTTGGAAGTAGAAAGGCCGGCAGGACGGGACCCTTGGTGAAAAGCGATGCCAGAACAAGTCCCGCAAAGCACAACTGTTCGCGCCGGTTCCAGGGTGATCCCTTCCGGACACGGGTCCATATCAGCAATCCGGCCAGCAGGATCCATAGAGCCAGGAGCATATCGGTACGGACCAGTCCGGCCACCCGCAGGGAAAGCATGTTGAGTCCGAACGCGGCGGCCACGACATAACCGCCCGGGGATCCGGCGATCTTCCGGCCTGCGGCGAAGAGCAGGAACAGTGCTCCCGCGAAGGCGGCAAACGACGGGAGCCGCCAGGCGCCTTCCCACCAGCCGGTGAGGGAGTAAAGGCCTGCGGAGAGCCATCCCATCAACGGGGGTTTGGTGGCGTACAGGCCGGTCGGCAGGTGTGGGTACCACCAGACTCCGTCACGGATCATCTCAAGGGAGGTGAACGCCTGTTTGGCTTGATCGTAACCGTTGAACAGGGACCAGGGCAGACTGCGGACCAGGGCCAACAGGCAGATGCCCGCGATCAGGAAGGTTGCCTGTTTCCAGCCGCCGGTTCCTGTTTCCAAAGGGGTGGGGGGCGCGACCGGGTTGGCGGTGGGTTTGGTTTTGGTGTCCATGGAAGGCGGAGGGTAGACGAAACGAGTTGAGGATGTCAAATGACGGGAAAGAGTTTTCGGGCTTGCCGTGCTGGGTGCAACCACATACCTTTGCCGCCGTATGTTCACGATGAAAACACTCGACACAGGCATTGGGCGGGCGTTGTTCCTGTTGACGGCGGTTGTGCTCACGGTGGCGCCCTGGCTGTTTGGTGCCTGGGAATCCTGGTATTTCTGGCCGTTTGCCGGCCTTATTTTCCTGGCCACCGGCGGGCTTGGGTTGCGGCTGTGTTTCTCGGCGCGGCTGGGAGTCATGCGATTGCCGTTAACCCCGTGGCTGGTGCGCCTGGTCCTGTGTTGGGCCCCTTTCCTGGCCTATGGATTGATCCGGGCCGTCCAGGCGCCGGTCCGCATGGATGCCGAACGCAGTATCCTGCTGCACCTGACGCCGTTCCTATTGGGCTTGGTGATCGTGATCGGATTGGAGGCGGACCAGCGGCGGCGGTTGTGGAGGCTGTTGCCGGTGAACTTCCTGTTGTTGGGGTTGTATGGCGTTGGCAACCATGTTCTGGCGGGGAATGCGAAGGTGCTGTGGGTGCCGGGGTTCCCGCATTACCAGGAAGGTTATTTCCGGGCGACCGGCAGTTATTTCTGTCCTGACCACTTCGCCGGGCTTATGGAACTGGGGTTGTGCGTGGCCATGGCGGGGATGGTGTTCCGGGATGCAGGGCGATGGCGGCGGTTGGCGTGGCTGGGGTTGGCGGTGGTGATGATCACAGGGATTGTTCTCAGCAAGTCCAGAGGGGGAGGGCTTGTCACGGTGTTGATTCTTGGGTTGGCGTTGTGGTGGGGTGTGCTGGCCTGGCCGGCGCGGACGCGGATGATCATCAGGGCATCCGCCCTGGTTGCGGGGCTGGTGGTGCTGGTCGTGGTGGTGCTGGTGGGGCCCCGGTATGTGCAACGGTTCAAGGCGTATCCCTGGGTGCGGCTGGAGCAATCCGACCGCTACCAGATGTCGGCGGCGGCCTTGCGGGGATGGAAGAGTGCGCCGCTGGTCGGCATTGGGCCGGGGATGCATCAGAACCTCTGGCCGCACTTTGCGCCCAGTGCCGATGGTGATCGGGAGAAGGGCATCTGGCCCCGGTTTCTCAACAACGGTTTCCATTCCTACGAAGCGCACAATGATTGGGTTCAACTGCTGGAAGAATATGGGGCCCTCGGGGTGGTCTTGTTCCTGTGGGCCACCGGTATGACAGGGCTGGCCTTGTTTAGGGGATGGCGACGGGCGGCGTCCGGTGTGGCAGGGGGGGCGGATCCGGATGCGGCGGTGTTGCCGACGGCGTTGTTGGCGGGTGCAGGACTGGCGTTGCATTCGGCGGGCGATTTCAACCTGCAGATTCCGGCGACGACCTGGGTGCTGGGCGCCATGGTGGCCTTGGCCATCGCGTGGATCAATGATCACGAGGGGTTGCAGGGGAGGGGTTGGGCGGGAACGCGTCGATCACGGGGTGGGCGCGGGGGATGACCTTGCTGATTACCAGCGATGTACACCTGGGGTCACGCCACTGCCGGGTGGGCGACTTCAATCATTTTCTCGACCGGCTGCCGGCTTCGGCCACGTTGGTGTTGAATGGCGACACGGTGGATCACCCGCGCCGTCGGCTGGCGCCCGTGTACCAGGAGTCGGTGGACCGGCTGATCCGCGAATCCAGGCGGCGGCGGGTCATCTGGGTGGCAGGCAACCATGATGAGCATGTTCGTCCGGCGGGTTGTGGCGACGTGGAATTTGTGTCGTCGTTCATCGTGCCGGGGCGGCTCTGCGTGGTGCATGGGTTCTACCTGCACCGGTATATTCCCGGTTATGAGCCGTTGGCGTTTTGCATCAAGGGGTTGCACCGTCTGCGGATCCTGATGGGGGCGGAGCCGGTGCATGTGGCGCAGTACATCAGGCGTTGGAAGGCGGTCTATGGGGTGCTGTGCCGGTATGTGCGGCAAAGTGCGGTGCGGTATGCACGGGCGCAAGGGGTGGGGTTGGTGGTTTGCGGGCACATTCACAATGCCGAGGATACGGTGGTGGAGGGGATCCGGTATGTGAATACGGGGACGTGGACGGAGGCGCCGCCCTGGTGTCTGAGGGTTGAGGAGGAGCGGGCGGACCTTTGCCGGGTGACGCCAGCGGGGGAACTGGCGGGGTAATCTACTCCTTACTTCCCCGGTTTCGTGGCGGCCCAACGGTGCTGGGAGGAAATGCTGATGTAGGAGGGATGGTAGTAGCTCACATAGAGTCCCGCGGGCCGGCCATTGGTGGCGACATAAAGTTCCATGGTCCTGAGTACGGGGTGGCGCCCTTTGACGCCAAGCCGACGCGACACGGTCGTGTCTGCCGCCACGGCGTCAACGGTTTGGTGGCACACAGCGATATCGAACTGACAGACCTTGATCCACGTTTCCACGAAATCCACCCGCGCCAGATGGTTCTCGTTCAACCCCTGTGCGAACGGCGCGGGAATATAGGCCTGGTCCCAGGCGACCGACTGCTTTCCCAGGGAGTCCAGCCGCTCGGCATAGAGCAGTTCAGCCCCGTCCGCGATCCGAAGCGCTTCCGCGGTGCGCGGGTCCGCGGGCCGTCGTTCGGACCGCAGCAGGCGCCTCTCGATCAAAGGGGCATGGGTGCGCATGGTGCCGGTGTAATCGATCATGACCGGGATGCGCCGTTCGGGCTGGACCGAGACATAGGTGCCGCTTCCGTGTCGCCGTACAATCAGGCGCTCCTCCTCGAGGGTGAGCAAGGCGCGGCGAACGGTGATGCGCGAAAGGTGGAACGCATCGCACAACTCCCTTTCTGTCGGCATCTTCCGCCCCGGGGCAAGCCTGTTGTGCAGGATCTCCTGCCGAAGCGTTTCGGCGATGACGGCGTGGCGGCTCGTACATGGAGGACGGCAAGTCATGGGGCCATGGTAAAGTGGTGATAACCACTTGTCAAGCCCGGCCGGGTTCTGTAGGATGCGGCCCCTTATGGTTGAACAAGGACAGAGGGCAGGGATTGCGGAGCCGACCCATGGCTGTGAATGACAATGATAGCGCTCGAAAGGGACTGACGATCCGCTCGTTGGCGGCCACTGTGTTTGCGCTGCTGCTCATGGGGATCTGGATCGAGTACGTGGAAGTCTACAATGTGGGCGGCGGTCCGCTGGCTCAGAATTCGCCGCCCAACAGCGCTGTCGGCGTGATCCTGGCTGTGATGGGGATAGGTTCGGTACTGTACATGCTGCGCCGTTCGCTCCGCCTGGCCACGGCCGAGCTGGTTGTTATCTACTCCGCGCTGTTGCTGGCGGCGCCGCTCATGACCCAGGGGATGTGGCAGCGGGTCTTCGGGCTTGTCGCCACCATTCCGCACCGCGCCGATTTCAAGACCTACGAGAGCCTGCCGCCCATGCTGTGGCCGCATGGGCCGAACCTGTGCCCGAACGGCCAGTTCCGGGATGGCCTGAACGGCTTCGAGTACACCGGCGGAAGCAGCGTCACATGGACCAACCTGAGTCGCGGCAGCAAGGGGATATGGCGAAGCCCGGTGTTGAGCAATAACAACGAGGTTGACAGCAACGCCGTCAGCCGGTTGTCGGTCACGCTGGACCGCTACGATGCCGGCGGCCGTGAGATTCTGGTGCCGGGGGAGAACTATTTGCTATCCCTGCTTGTCAAGACGGAGGGATTCGGCAAGACATCGGCCTACCATGTCCGTCTGCGCGCGCCTCCTGAGTATGAGTCGATCCTGCTGGCCAGCTCGCAGATGACCACTCCGTCGCTGGTGAGTCCGGAAGGGTTCCAGCGCATCGGGGTCAATCCGGTGATCCTGCCGCGGACGCTGGGCCGGAAGCTTACGATCGAGATCGGGTTCACCGGGGCAGGCCGGCTGATCGTTCAGGACGTGCAGTTTTTCAACGTCCAGGCGCTGGAGGGTGTGTTCACAGGGCGGAAGTTTGTGAGGGAAAGCAACCTTGCTGCGCTCGACGCCGATGAGCGCGACTTTACCAGCGTGCGTCCGGACAATATGTTCAGCCTCTCCGGGCTGAAGTATCTCTTCTCCGGTCATATCCCTCTCACGCAATGGGTACAGCCGGCGCTCGCGTGGGGTCTGCTTGTGGGAGCGTTATTCATGGGCTTTCTGGGCCTCAACATCCTCATGCGCAAGCAGTGGGTTGACAACGAGCGGTTCACCTTTCCCCTCACCATTCTCCCCAAGAGCCTCTTTGCCATGGAGAACGGGAGGCTCGTCATCTTCCGCCATTGGGTCATGTGGCTGGGGTTCGGCTGCACGCTTCCTTTCGTACTCGCCAAGGGAATCAATTTCTATATTCCGGGCTTTCCAGCGCTGGGGGCGTTTGCGCAACTTGACTTCAAGGACTACGTCACCAACCCGACGCTCAAGGCCTACCTGGAGAACGTGGGGATCTGCTCCAGCGGGCTGGGCTTCGGCTTTTCCTTCTGTATTCTGGCGATTGCCCTGCTGATCGAGACCGATGTACTCTTCTCGCTGTGGTCGGTCTTTCTGATCTTCCAGCTCTGGAACCTGTTTGGCAAGACGTTCAACTGCACGCGGTTTGCCGGCTATCCCTGGGAACATCAGCAGACAATGGGCGCCTTCATTGCCTATGCCCTGCTGGCGGTGTTCGTCGGACGGATTCACCTGTGGATGGCGCTCAAGACGGCCCTGGGGCGTCGTACGAACCTGGATCAGAGCCACGAGGTCACCTCCTATCGCGCCGCGTTTCTGATGATTGTGGCGGCTTTGTGCACCTTCGTGGCCTGGGGAGTGTGGACCCGCATGGGCGCGCTGGCCAGCCTGTTCTTCTTCGGTTACATGCTGGTGTGTGGGTTTGCCGCCAGCAAGATCCGGGCGGAGATGGGCGCGCCCTTCGGTTATCTGACGCCCTATTTCGGGATGCAGTTCGTGGGGGCCATCGGCGGCTTTGCGGTCTTCCACTCCACCGGTATGCTGGTGGCCAGCATTGCGGCCGGCTTTCTATGCCCCACGGTATTCCTGCTCATTGCGCCTGTTCAGGTGGAGATGATGGAACTCGGCCGGCACTTCAAGGTCCGGCCGCGCGATGTTGGCGCCGGGCTGGCGCTCGGGCTACTGGGTGGTTTCCTGATCGGCGGATTCGTGATGCTTTGCTGGGCCTATGGGTTCGGGGCCAATAATCTCAAGTACGAGTGGGCATTCGATCAGAACTGGTATTTCGATGGCCTCCAAGGTTTCCGGACGTGGGCGGCGAACGCCGATCGCGCCATGGCGATGGGTAACCTGTATGGGAACCCTGAAACGCAACCGCTGAACTTCGTTCAAAACGTGGACGCCAAGGGGCTCGGGATTGGCGCGGTCATCACCGGCGTGCTGGCCTTTTTGCGCGCCAAACTCACCTGGTTCCCGTTCCACCCGATCGGATACGTCCTGGCTTCGACCCATTTCATGAAGGGCTGCTGGTTCACGTTTCTCGTGGCGTGGGGAGTGCGCATGGCCCTGTTCCGCCTCGGAGGCGCGCATATCATCCGCCGCGGGCTGGTGCCGTTCTGTGTCGGGATGTTCCTGGCCTGCCTTGCCGGGATCGTGATTTTCGACGGGGTGGGGGTCTATCTGCGTACCCACGGAGTGACAAGCGTGTATTCGAGGATTCCATGACGGATCGCAAGGAATATGGCTGGGGCAGTCAGCTTGCCGGTGCCGCGGTTTTCGCGGCGATCGGACTCGGCTTGCTGTACTGGTTTGTCACCTTTGTGGAATCGGAAGGACGGACCCATCGCGAGCCCTTCCGTGCGGATTACTCGGAAGCGCCGCTGCTCGCATCGCTGACCCCCGAGCGGTTCGCCGCGCAAGTGAAGGCGATCGACGCCGCCGGCACCCGCCCCGGTGAGCGAGGGCGCGGTCGTGCTGACGGCAGCCCCGGATTCTACCGCACGGAGGCCCTGATTCTCGACGCGTTCCGTGAGGCCGGTCTGGTGGTCACCACGCAGGAATTCGAAGTCACCGTCCCCGTCACCGAATACTGCGAACTTCTCGACGAAACCGGCCGTCCCCTGGAGGGGGTGGAACTTTATCCTTTCGTACCCGCCGGGTTGCAGCCGGTGGTCGTGCCGAAACAGGGACTCCGGGGCAAACTCGTCGCCACGGAAAGCATGGATCTGAATAAGTTGAGCGGCAACACCCCGTCCAACAGCATTGTAGTGACCTATCTGGATGATTCGGCCAGGAACTGGCGGTCACTGGCGGCTGTTGGCGTGCAGGCGGTCATCGTCCGCGAAGATGAGGTGGCCAGGCGGTTGCGCCTTTCCCCTGATGACCCCGCTCCCTGGGGGAGCATGGTTCTTCGCAACTATGAAGGCGAGGTTGGGTTCCCGCGTTTCCTGGCACGTGGCCCGATCGAACAGTGGGTGGGCAAGCCGGTCGCCGTCAGGTGCAAGGTCACGTGGCAGACGCGCAAGGTGCGCAATGTGATCGGAATCCTGCGCGGCGAACAGTCCCGGCAGGAAGCCCTGATTCTGGAGGCGTCTTACGACAGCAATTCCCTGGTTCCGGAACTGGCGCCGGGCGCGGAACAGTCGCTTTCGCTGGCCGCGCTGCTCGAATATACCCGTGCCATGGCGCCGTACC
>JBIJCW010000245.1:0-3010 GCA_044344495.1 Kiritimatiellia bacterium
GGGCTTAGCGACTTCTGTTAAAATTCTCTTCTTTTCCTGATGAAAATATATGTGTCTGTATATGCCCGCCGGCATGAAATATTGGGGTTTTGACAAACTTTCAGAATATTGTCATGCGCCCTGGGGAGGGTGAATGGTGAATCGGGGGTGGCGAATTGTGAATGGTTTCGATAGTATTCGGCCTTTCAACGGGTGAGACAACGTTTGTGAGGGATGTGCAGTATGGATGTGAAGAAATTGCTTGAGACGGTAACGGAGCTTTCGCATGAGTTCGGGACCCCGGAGTATGTCAAGGGCGGGGGCGGCAATACCTCAGTCAAGCAGGGCGGAACGTTGTGGGTCAAACCGTCGGGTACCACGTTGGCGGGGTTGACTCCGGGGGCATTCGTGGAGATGGACCGGGTGAAGCTCGGGCGATTATACGAGCTGAGTGTGCCGGCGGATTCCAAGGCGCGGGAGGCGTTGGTCAAGGATGTGATGGCGCAGGCGGTGAATCCGGGTCAGACCGCCCGGCCTTCGGTGGAGGCGCCGCTGCACGACGTGCTGCAGGGGACCTACGTGGTTCACACGCATCCGGCACTGGTCAATGGACTTACCTGCGGGCGGGACGGGCAGGCGGCGTGCCAACGCCTGTTTCCCGATGCCCTGTGGGTTCCGTACGTGGATCCTGGGTTCACGTTGTGCATTGATGTACGGCGCCGTGTGGAGGAATATGCCGCGAAGTATGGATGCCAGCCCGCTTTGCTGTTGTTGGAGAATCACGGGGTGTTTGTATCGGGGAATACGCCGGAGGAGGTGCGGGCGACATACCGGCGGGTGATGGACTCGTTGCGAAAGGCTTACGCGGCGGCTGGCGTGGCGGTTGAGTTGGAGGTGGAGCGGGGCACGGGGGATGAGACGCGGGCGGTCCTGAAAGGATTGCCGGACGGCGAGGCGGCGGCGATTGCGTATGGCGGGCGGTTTCAGGCCGCGCCAGGGCCGGTGTCGCCCGATCACATTGTCTATGCCAAATCGTTCCCGTATGAAGGGGAGTTGACGGCGGCGGGGGTGGCGGCGTTCCGGCAGAAGCGGGGGTATACGCCGCTGGTGTATCTGACGCGGCAGGGGGTGTACGCCATCGGACCGACGCAGAAGAAAGCGGATTTGGCGTTGGAGCTGGCGGTGGACGGGGCGCTGGTCAGGCATCTGGCCGGGGCTTTTGGCGGGATCCGGTACCTGGATGACCGTGCCCGCGAATTCATTGAGAACTGGGAAGTGGAGAGTTATCGTCAGAAGCAGGTGTGACGGCTTGTTTGAGGAGAAAGGATCACTGATGAATGCCAAGACTGTTCGGGAAAGTTATGGAGTGGCCCGGGACGCTTATGCGGAGGTGGGGGTTGATGCCGAGCGCGCGATCCGGAACGCCCTGAAGGTGCCGGTTTCGATGCACTGCTGGCAGGCGGATGATGTCGGCGGGTTCGAGGTGAAGGAGGCCGGGGTATCCGGCGGCGGGATCATGGCGACGGGGAACTATCCAGGCCGGGCCCGGACACCGGACGAGGCGTGGGCCGACTACGAGCAGGTGATGGCCATGACACCGGGCGCGTTGCGGTTGAACATCCATGCCTGTTATGCCGAGACGGCGGGCAAGGTGGTGGACCGCGACGAATTGCAGGCGAGGCATTTTGCGGGGTGGATGGACTGGGCGAAGGCCCGGAAACTTCCGCTCGATTTCAATCCGACCTTTTTTGCGCATCCGAAGGCCAACGGCGGGTTTACGTTGTCGAGCCGGGACAAGGCGATCCGTAAATTCTGGGTGCGGCATGCGATGGCCTGCCGGAAGATTGCCCAGGCGATGGCGAAGAAGCAGGGAGGGCCTTGCCTGGTCAACCATTGGATTCCCGACGGCGACAAGGACCTGCCGGCCGATCGCTGGGTTCACCGGGCGTTGCTGACGGAATCGCTGGACGAGGCGATTGCGGGGGACAAGTCGGTGAACAAGCGCCTCTGTGTGGATTACGTGGAAAGCAAGTTGTTCGGATTGGGCAGCGAGGAATATGTGGTGGGGTCGGCGGAGTATTACAGCAGTTATGCGCTCAGTCGCGGGGTGGGGTTGTGCCTGGATATGGGGCATTATCATCCCACGGAGACGATTCATGACAAGATCTCGTCGTATCTCCAGTTCCACCCGCGGTTGCTGTTGCATGTCAGTCGGCCGATCCGGTGGGACAGCGACCATGTGGTGCTGTTCAACGACGACGTGAAGCAGGTGTTTCTGGAGATCCAGCGCGGCGGCGCCTGGGGGCGTGTGGCGGTGGCGACGGACTATTTTGACGCGAGCATCAACCGGTTGGCGGCGTATACGGTGGGGTTGCGGGCGACGCGCAAGGCGATCCTGTATGCGATGCTGGATCCGACGAAGCAGTTGCAGTCCCTGGAGGCGGCGGGTGATCGCACCTCGCGGATGGCGCTGATGGACGAGATGAAGGCGATGCCGTTCGGAAGCGTGTGGGCGGAGTGTTGCCGGCGGGCCGGGGTGCCCCAGGATCTGCGGTGGATGGACGGGGTGAAGCGCTACGAGGCGCGTGTGTTGAGCCGGCGTTAAGCGTCGTCGTCTCTGATGGTTCGTCGGGAAGGCATTGATGCAAACATCGTTCCCTGCAAAGAAGATGTTTGCGAGTGTGCCCGCGCGGTTCCTGCATTGGCTTGGGGTTTGCGGCCTTTTTGCGCTCGCGGCCGTGGTGTCGGCCCAGTTTCGTTCAGCCTCCTGCCGTGGGCGTTCATCTTCCGGTTGACGGACCATCCCTTTGCGTTGGCCATCCTGCAGTGGTTCTGGGTTGTGGGGGGCGGAGTCCTGATGGCATGGGCGGCGGTGAAAAGGGGAGTGCCAAGGGTTGCGGTGGGTGGGTTGCTTGTGTACTGGGTGGGGTATCACTTTGCCCAGTCGGGGGTAGTGCATGAGTTTCATGGGTCCATGCTGTTGGCATTCACGCGTATCTTCCCGGGTTGCGGTTCAAGCCAACGTTGGCCT
>JBIJCW010000246.1:0-2978 GCA_044344495.1 Kiritimatiellia bacterium
GGGAACTCGTCGAGGCCGTGGAACAAGCCCTCAAAACACCAAACTGAGGTGCGCTATGGAAAACATCCGAATTGGCGTCAGCAAGTGCCTCCTCGGCGAACGTCGAGTTTCACCGCCCAAAATGAGCGCAGCTCATTTTGGTACGGTGCGAACTTTTGTTCGCCCATATAATTCCGTTCGCCTTACCACCGTTTAGATAATTCCTTCGGGTGTCTTGATGTTTCCTTTGGGTATTGCAGGACACAGAAGTAGTATCGCTTGCAGTGATGGCACACGAGCCATTTCTGCTTGACCCCGCGTGCGCTTACATCTCGAGGTGTCATCGGCGCATCATGCGGCATGGCGTCAGTCAACAGTACTTCCATGCAGTTGCTGCAATGGGAACAGCGGACCCGGTGCGGGAAATTATACTTCACGATGCTCGCCACCAGACAAACAACCGAAAGCGCGAACAGGCCAATCGCCAAAAATTCGTAGCGCATCATGGACGCAATGACGCTGATGGTAAATAGGATAATCCCGGCCCACCCAAGCCTGCTGGCCCGACGCAGATATCGCTTCTCGGCCATAAGATCACGAGAGTAGTCAGGTAAAATCTCCTGTAGAGAGTCCAGTTGAGTTGGGTAGCGCGGCGGTTTGACTCTGGCATACTTCATCTCGAAGTACTTGTGCCGCTTTGATTCCAGTCGTTGTCGCTCCTTGCTGTGCGACCACAAGTCGACAACTGTCTTTAAAATCGTAAGCGTGATCATGCCCATGACAGGAGAGTGGAGCTGCATCATCAGGAAACCACCTAAAATGATAACCAGGTGGAGGATGATAACACGGCTGTAGGGGGCTTCCTGCAGTTCCACGATGTAAGCCTTGTTTCGTTCGCCTTTTAAAAGGAAGTTCCATATGAAAGAGTACGCATGACTGATCGCCAGTCCGGCGAGGGCAAACCACAACGCGTTCACACGGATCGCATCAAGAATCGTTGCGCCAATCATCTGGATCGTGGGCAACCCATGCGATTTCAGTGGGCCGAATGCGACAAGAACAAACAAGCCGTGTCCAATCCAAAACCCGCCATAGTGCATGCAGAAGAACGGTGTCGCCAGCAACTTCATGAACACTTTGCGGGGTTCTGGAGATGAGCTGAAGACGAGGCGCAAGATCGTGAAGAGGCCGATCACCCCATTCTCTAACCAATAAAGCAGGATGACGGGGTAGACATCCCAATCCAGCCATATCACACCGAAGATGGGCAACGCATTGGCCGCAATCAGAGCGATGGCGGAGGGTGTGAATGCTATTCTAGGTTTGTCATTCATCTCTGTCATCTTGGCGAACGGCAGCGCTGTGGATCGGCGAGCTTGCGAGCCGTATCCTCGGGCACTTGGTTGGCACCTTTCTCATAGAGGTATGTGAAGTTGCCCCCATCTCGCGCTTCGGCCCAAAGTTGTCTCATTCCGGACTTCTCCAAAAGTGCCGCATACCCAGCCCTTCCCAGGGAATAGTGGTCGATCACATCGACATATGGGCCAACGGAGCCAGTACAATGCCCTTCTTGTTCGGCTCCGGTGAACAGCAGACGTCCTCCAGACTTGAGCAGCCCGCTTATCGCTGTCAACGCGGCGACCTGACCGTCCCGCGACAGATGGCAGATTGCCCCATAGCTGAAGATCAGGTCCCAACAGCCTCCAACCCGCGCAACAAGTGCCATGTCCAGCAGACGGCATTCCGCCGCCGGCGCGTTCTGCTTGAAGGCATCCAGCATTGGAGCGGAATTGTCAACGCCAAGATATCGGGAGACCATGGGCGCTATGCGTACTGCAATGGGATGTCCGGTTCCACAGCCCAAATCGAGAACATGGATGTCTCTTCCCATTTCATCGATCAATGCGAGAACGTCACATAAGCCGATTTCGCTTCGATACTTATCGAATTCACCGCCGATGTGATCATACACATTCATAATATTGCCAACGGTCACAATCTGGCTGAGGAGCGGAGCGACGATAGCCAGAATTGTGTGGTTCGGGGATTGATATTGATCATGCGTGCCTTGCCGACCTCATGTACGATCGGAGTACGGCGTTCATTTTCGTCTGATAGCCGCGTCCGGCACTTCTGAACCAAGCGACCACGTCGTGATCAAGACGCAGCGTCAGGCTTTCCTTTTTCTGAGGCAGTCGCAACTCCGCTTTTTTCCAGAACTCAGGACCAAGCCTGGGAATATCGGAAAAATCGATACCTTCGTCCGACTCATCCTTCAGGTATTGCCAATCAGTTCCGGATTTCTTTCTTGAATTTCTCGCGTTCATGTCGCTCCGCCTTTCGGGCTGAGATAATCCTGATCGTGTCCTCGGTTCTTTCGACAAACACAACCACTACCACTGAGTTGATAAGGAGCCCGATCCCTATCAACCTGTCTTCGCCATAACGTTTCCGAGTGTCCAACGCAACAACCATGGGGCCGTCGAAGACCGGAGGTACATCCGCAAAATCGATCCGGTGATGTCGGATGTTCTCCTGGTTCTTTTCCTCATCCCACTCGAATTTCACTTCTGTTACTGTAACTACCTTTCGTAGTTACGTCAACATCCGTTCTGCTGTTTTGTTTTCTTGCCGAACGTTGCAAATCAGGCTGAGGCGCGCTAGTGCCGATAGCCTGGATTTGCTGGCTCGGGATCCCTCTTACTTCAGGTTGCTTGCGTTTCTCACCTTTCGAATGGCGGCAGGCGACATGTCTTCCGGACATCCTACTGTAAGTATGAACCGTCCGTGCGCCACAATGTCGAGCAGTTCGTCGAGCCGGTCGTACTGCACCCAGCCGCCCACCGGGCACTGTAGCGAGGAGGCCAGAATCCTGTCGCGCAACTGGGGGTGGTCCAAGAGGGCCGAGGCAAGGGACGGTTGCTTCGGATCAAGGCATTGGGGTCACGTCTCCACGTTCTGCATTTCACGAATACACCTTTCAACCATATTACGCTTGG
>JBIJCW010000247.1:0-2964 GCA_044344495.1 Kiritimatiellia bacterium
CGCCACCCGCCCCCGGACACACTGTGAACACTGCCCGCTGTCCTCATCCACACAGGGCTTGTTGGCGTATAACTGGTAGTGCACCCGGTAACGCTGAGGCGTCACATTGGGCATGAAGACATTGGCTCCGCGCTGCAGCACCAGATCACGCCCGTCTCCCTGCAACGCATCAAAGGCCGTGGTCGCCGGAATATGCGCCTTGGGATTAAGCAACCGAAGGATGGCAATGGCATTGAAGTATATCGTCGTGTCCTTGAACATCCGCCCCACCCCCGTCTCCACCGCGTCCGCCAAAGGCGTGCCCGGGCTCGTCAAAAAAGGACCACACCCGATCATGTCCAGATCCAACGCGGTGGCGAACAGGATATCGTTCGCGATCGTGTCCACCGTCCCCCCGGCAAGCCCGATCATAAATCCGCTACCCAGTTGAATCCCCGCCTGCCGAATATCCCGCAGGCACTGGACCCGCCCGTCAAAATCATCATCCGGATGCACTCGGGCGAACAACGCCCGGTCCGAGGTCTCGAATCTCAACAGATACCGATCACATCCGGCCTCCCGGAACCGGATCAACTCCTTCAACGGTCGCTCGCCTATCGAAAGCGTGATGGCAACTCCCGCCTGCTCCTTGATCGCCCGCAGCATTCCGCAAATCGTCTCGCATGTGAACCAGGGATCCTCGCCCGATTGCAGCACCACCGTGGTGTTCCCAAGGTGCTTGGCCTCCAGCGCCACCGCCACCACTTCAGCAGGACTCATCCGGTAACGCTGCACATCGCGGTTGGGGCCCCGGATTCCACAGTAATCACAACTCCGCGTGCAGTAGTTGGAGAATTCAATGATCCCGCGCAGGAATACCTCGTCGCCCATGTGCGCCTGCCGAACCCGGTCCGCCGCCTCATAAAGCCCCCGTGCCGCCTCCCCGGTCCAAAGCAGCATCTCACGAATCTCATCGACCCCCGCCCGATGAGTCGCCTCCACTCGCATCAAGACATCTTTACTATTCTCACCCATGACCTGAACCCTCACTGCAACCCGCTCCGGAACGGAACCATCATGTCCTGGCGGATTGCCATCCCGTGTCACCGGCAACGGACGCGCCCGTGATCCACTTAACGCGACAATTCGTCCCGGTACGGAATCTTGATCCCGTAGTCCTTCCTGAGCTGCTTGAGTTCGGCCATCACCCCGTCCTTGCGGGTCTTGGTGTGTTCCCCGATCAATGAGTAGGCCTTCTGCCATGCCCATTCGGTCCGAATCCCCTTGTCGCCGTCCATTGCCTTGGAAAGATCAAGATCGAACACCATATCGCACTCAATATCATCCGCACGCCCCGTGGCCTGAAAAATCAGGCGCCGTGCATCCCGTGGATACCGGCCCATCAACACCAGCGGCCGGTCCATGTAGAGATTGCTGGTTAATGCCGGGTACGCCTCGCACCACACCTGCCCCGCAAAACGGAATCGAACATCCGACAACACCGGCCGGCTTACCTCACGCACCCGCCCTTCCAGTCTCGCCGGAATATCCCACCGGCCCGTTTTCACGATAAGCGTATCGCCGCGATTCCGGTAACTCAACAGATCCAGCAGGTACGCATTGGCCCCCGCATACGTGCCCATGGTGAACACCGAGATGTCGCCCTGGTTGGCCCGGCTGAAGCCTTCAATGATTTGCGCCCGGTCCGTCAACCCCACCGTCGCGACTCCGTCGCCCACCACCACCGTCACCACCGGACGCCCGGGCTTCCTGGGCAGTTCCAGCAGTTCCTTCAGGGACCCGAAGATATCCGTGTCGCCCACCGAGATCATCGCCCCGATAAACTCCCTGGCTTTCTGCAATGAGTCCGGATTGACCGGGGACCACTCAGGGAAGCACCGTTTCGAAACATCGCGAAACTCGACCACGTTAAAACGATCCTCCGGCCCCAGAAGCTCCAAGGCCTTCAGCATCCCTTCGCGGCAGTAGTACAACTTCTGCTCCGTGATACTGGCCGAAGCATCCTGCACCAACAGCACGTCCTTGGCTAGAACCGGCAACAAATCGCTCGTACGACGCTTGATCTCAATCCGGCAGTAGTTATACCGGGAGTCCAACGCCGGTTGGTAGACGTAGACATCCGCCTTCAGGTATTGTTCCAAGGCCTTAAGCACCGAAACACGCTGCTTCTCATCAAACAGGCGTTTCGGTTCCTCAAGACTGATCTTCTCGGGAGTCACTTTGCGCGAACCGCCGTCACCGCTTCCCCCTCCAGAAGCGCGCCCCCATCCGAATTTGGAGGGATCATCAATCAGGTCATAGGACTCGCCCCCGCTTGCCACCTTGCCAATATCCGCACGATCGGCCGGCGCGGCAATGTCACCACCCGTGGCCTGCCGGGGAATGGCATCCACATAGCGCCGCGGCAGGGCCGCCCTCTCATCCTGCACCAACTTGCGGCTGATCCCCAGCACTTCCTGGCGGGGCTCCCACACGGGCCGATCCACCGTTTCGGGTTCGGCGAGACTGTGACTCTCCCCGGCCAGAATCCCCGCCCCAACACGCCGGGGCTCCACATCCGCCTGGTCAACCGGTTTCCGGAAGGCCATGGATTCCGCCGCCGCATCTCCCGCCACCGTTCCCCGTGCCGTCTCCGGGCGGAACCGGGCCGGACGCCGGTCCGCCTCCGCCAGTTCAGGCTGCATCCGCACATCACGCAAGCGCACGGCCACATGCTCTTTCTCCGTCAGTCCCTCGCGATTGAACCCATAAACCATCAATCCTGGAAAGAAGAGGATCACCAGTAAGTGCAGCAGCAGCGAAAGCGCCAGGGCCAGCGTCGCCCACCGGAGATGACGCCGGTGAAGCTTCCGCCAGACCATGAAGGTGCCCGGCGTCTCCGTTTGCTTCCGAAACCTGACTCGTTGTTCTGTCATGATCTCAACCTGCCCTACTGGGCCTTCATGCGCTTCTTGGCCCAGTCAC
>JBIJCW010000063.1:0-10594 GCA_044344495.1 Kiritimatiellia bacterium
GAACCCGGCGAAGGGCTCCGGGAATTGCTCCAGAGGCGTTGCGAGAATTCCTGGTTCGGTACGCCGTACCTGGAATTCTCGCAACATTCTCTTCTCGGTGCCTCGGTGCCTTTAGCGACGCGGGTGGTAAATCTTCCTTTTGCAGCGAATGATATGGATACCTAATGATGAGACAGCACACTAGCGCCTGGTGCACTCGGTGCCGGCCGGGAGCAGCGGGCTACGTTGCGTCATTATCTCTGCGCCCGTTCGATCCATTGCATCGCGTAGCGCATGAGCTCGCCGGAGGATTTCAGTCCCAGTTTCGTCCGGATGTTGACGCGATGCGCTTCGACGGTCTTGACGCTGAGATGGAGCCTTTCGGCAATCTGTGAGCGGGAGAATCCGCGCCCGAGCAGTTCCAGCAGCTCGAGCTCGCGATCGGTCAGCTTGCCAACACCCCAGCCCTCCTGCGCGCCCGTTGTTCGTTCGGTCAGGGTGCGTGGCGGGGCCGAAACCCGCTGGCTTATGTACGTTGCGCCTGCCCAGACCGTCCGGATGGCGTCCAGGATCACGCGCGAGACTTCCGCCTTGGTCACGTATCCGCGCGCCCCCGCCTTGAACGCCCGCTCGACGTAGATTGCATCGTCATGCATGGAGAGGATCAGAACCCTGACCTTCGGGTGGGCGGCGAGGAGGGACTTGGTCAGTTCAATGCCGTTGGTCGAACCCGGCAGAAAGATGTCGATCACCGCCACGTCCGGCACGTCTGCTTCCATCTTCCGCAGGGCCTCGGTGGCATCTTCCGCCTGCCCGCTGATGACGAGATCCTTTTCGGACTGGATCAGCAGTGAAAGCCCTTCACGCATCAGCGGATGATCGTCCACCACCATAATGCGGCAGGTCCGTGCCGGCGTGGTTTCCGGAGCTTTGGATCGAGTGGTCATGATCAGCGAATCGTCCCCCTTTTACACGGCCGAAACATCACCCCTCCCTTCGGGAGCCTCGCCCGCGGTGATAGCGGCCCGGTTGATGAAGGAGCACTCTATCACAGTTCCCGTCGGCAGGGCAGGCTCAATACGCAGGGCGCCGCCACACATCTCCGCGCGGTAGCGCATGATCCGCATTCCCATCCCCCCCGTCTTCCGTGGGGCGGTCATGCCCTTGCCGTTGTCCTGAATGGTCAGCGTTCCCGTTTCGTCACCGACGGACAGCCGCACCAGGACGCGCGTGGCGTTTCCGTGTCTGGCGGCATTGGCGATGCTTTCCTGGGCGATGCGATAGAGGTTTGTCGCCACGTCGTTGTTGTAAACCAGCGCGCGGCCCTCCGTTTCGAAACAACACTCCATGCGGAGCAGATGCGACGATTCTTCCGCCAGGCGGCGAAGCGCATAGGTGAGGCCCTCCTCGGCGATTTCGACCGGCATCAGACCGCGCACGATGATCTTTGAGTGCAAGATGGCCTCCTCGATCAGCTTCACGATTTTAGCCGCATCCCCGGACTCGGGAGAGCTGGCGGTCTTGAGGCGTCGCGACGTGACTTCAGCCAGGCACGAAATGCCGGCCAGTTCCTGTCCCAGCGAGTCGTGAAGATCCCGGCCGATGCGCTTTCTTTCCTCGCTGCTGATTTCCAGCACTTCCCTCTCGGCCTGGCGGCGATCCCCGATTTCGCGTTCCAGGCTCCTGTTCGCTTCGGCCAACTCACGCGTCCGTTCTGCGACGCGCTTCTCCAGTTCGTCATGTGCGCGGCTAAGCGCGACTTCGGCCCGTTTCCGTTCGGCCAGTTCCTGATGCAGTTCGCGCGTGGCCTGTGCGACCTGGCGCCGAAGCGTCCTGTTCCATGCCAGAATGGCGGCGAGGATGGCCAGGACCGCCGCCATTCCCGCCGCCATCCAGGACCAGAAGACGCGGCTGAGGTAGAATGGAATGGCGCCAAACCGCAGCCACTTGTCGTAGATGCGGCGTTTTTCACGCTCCGAGATATGTTCCAGGCCCTTGTCCAACAGGCGCTGGAGCATCGGCATATCGGTTCGGCAGGCCATGCTGAACTCGTAGGTGGGGCCTACGTGTCCCGCGACCCGGATGTTGGCGAGGCCTTTCGCCTCGATATACCGTGACGCTGTCTCGAGGTCCATGACCACCACGTCGAGTTGCCCCAGCGAGAGATCCAGCAGCGCGTCCAGGTCGCTCTTCGCCGGGACGATGGTCAGGTTGGCATAGGTGCTCATCACGAAGTCGCGCACGGCGTACTTCCTGCCCACGGCAAGGCGCAGCTTGTGCAGTTCGTTGACGGTGAGCGATGTCTTGCGCGTGGTGTTCACCAGAAGGACGACCGGCACGTTCATGTACGGGCGGGTGAACAGCCAGTCCCGGGCGCGGTCCGGCGTGATCCGGGCGGCCGGCAGGATATCGACCCGCATTTCCGACACGGCGCGCTCGAACTCCTCAGCCGTCGGCGCGCGGTATGTGATGAAACGTGTGCCGAGCTTGTTCGCGAGCAGGTGGACGAAATCCATTTCCATGCCGGCATAGGTGTCGAGTTCGCCGGCAGCATCGTGCCAGCGGGGGTCGGGGGCGATGACCAGTTGCCCTTGCCTGGCGTCGAGCCAGGCCCGTTCATCCGGCGTCAGGATGTCATGGGCGACGCTCTGGCTGTCCTGCTGTTGGCAACTCGTCAAGGCTAGAAGCCCCAGCAAGGTGCCGAGCAGCGGCAGGAAGGGGGGCGAGCGTCGCGATCCGCCGGTGGCCGGTCCGGCCCGCCGAATTGGCCTTCGGCCGGACTCCGCAGGATCCGACGGGGCTACAATCTGCGAGACCTTCTCTTTCCAGTTCATGGCCGTGTTTAGGCGGTCGGGTCCACCGCCATCTCCCGCAGCGAATGATGCGCCTTTGCCGTCATCTTATCAAGGCAGGACATGCGCCCCAATCCTCGCGGGCGCATTTCCGGGTTTTGGCGACATGACATCAGCCGCCCAGCGGGCTTGCCCCGGTGGGCGGCAAACGTTGAACGTGCGCGGCGCACCTGTGTCCTTCATCCCAGCTTTCTTCACCTGCGGCACATCCTCCTTCGCTGGAGCTACGGAGGACAAGAGGACGCAGGGATCGCCAAAAATCAGAGATGCGCCTCATCTTATCTGCGGGCCAGTTGCCGGGCGGACTGGATCAGTTTGGCGGATAGGTTTTCCCGCGGATCGCCTTCAATCGTGATGGGGGTACAGTCGCCACCGCTGGTGATGGCTAAAAGGGTCAACGTCCATTCCGCGGGCGAGGGGTCTGGGCTGGCGAACCTGGGTGTCCGGAGTTTGGGGTCGTTTGTCGGAACAGAGAGGGCTTCCCGATAAATGAAGAGTTGGTTGGCGTACTGTGCCTGTAACTCTTCCGGGGAATGGTCGGAGAACTTGTAGTCCACCAGATGCCACCGGTTGTCGGTGAAGAACAGCAGGTCCACTTTCCCGTCCACAATGACTTGCGCGCCGTCGTGGTCGAAGCGGGCGGCGAAGGGGAACTCCCGGAGGCAATGGTTGATGGTTAATGGTTGATGGTTGATGGAGGGAGCGTGGAGCGTGGAGGGCCGGGCGACGGGGAGGGGGAGAGGAAAAGAGTTTTTACCACTAAGGGCACTAAGGTCACCAAGGGGCAAGGGAGAAGAGAGCATGTGGCCGATGGTTGAGGCGGCGGAGAGGATCTGTTTGCGGATGGATGGGCGGCTGGCGGGGGAGATGTCCTGCCATTCGGGAGAGGCGTCGATTTGATCTTCGAGGGGGATGGGGCCGGAGTAGTCCAAGGTTTCCAGAATGCGGTGGGCGAGGGTGCCTGCCTGGGCGCGTGGAGTGGTGGGTTCCGGCGATTCAAGGTCATCGGCGTTTGCGGAGGTGATGCCGACGGGGGCAAGGGACAGGCGGATTTGGAGTGTGGCGGCTTGTCGCTGGTTTTCGTCGGCCGATGATGCATTGGCCAGTGCCGGGGAAAGCGGCGTTCCTCCTTCACCACGGTTCCGGCGGACAGGCAAGTCGCCGCACTCCAAACTCATCAGCGCGGTGACGGGGAAACGGTAGCGTTCGGTTGCGGCCTTGGGCGAAGAGGCCGTGCTCAAGTCCCTGAAGTCTTGCGGAGCGGGAATGGGCTGTTCCGGTATCGGTTTGGCGATGGTGCGCCAGGCGCGTTCGACGGCGCCGTAGGGGTGCAGGGTGATGAGGGCCGGGTTGAAGTCGCACTGGAGTAGATGCCGGTTGATCCAGGAGCGCCAGGCATCCTTGTTGCCGTTGAAGGGATTCTCGCCGGAGAGGACCAGCAGGTCGCGGGCACGGGTGCAGGCCACGTAGAAGAGGCGGCGGGATTCGCGGTCGCGATCGTCCTTGTTCCGGGCGAGGGCCTCCTCGAATTGTTCGCTGACGATATCGGTGGAGGCGTCATCAACAAACTGTTTGAGTTTGCCGGCCACGCCGGAGGCTTCGCCGGTCTCGTTGCGCCGGATCATGACCCAGTCGCGGTCTGCCGCGGGTTGGCGGCGCAGGTCAGGGAGGAAGACGACGGGACTGGAGAGCCCCTTGGCGGCGTGAATGGTGTTGATGCGGACGGAATCGTCGTCGGGGTCGAGGACGGCGGCATCGGGGGCTTCGCGTCCGTTACTGATTTCGTCCGATAGGCGGCGGGCGGTTTGCTGGAGATTCAGGGTTTCATCGCGTTCGTGGGACTGGAGCCAGGAGAGGAGTTTCTGGAGGTTGGCGAGGCGTTGGACGCCGTGGAAGGTGCCGGCGAGGATGGCGTCGTAGCCGGTCAGCCGGATGGTTTCGCGGACGAGGTCGACGGCGTTGATGCGGCCGGCGAGTTGGCGGAGGTGGTTCAGGATGGGGGCGGCGCGGTCGCAGGCGGCGGCATCGGTGTGGAGTTCATAATGCAGAAGAGTTTGAACAGAAGTTCGCAAAGATCGCAAAGAGGGATTGTCTTCACCGCCTTCGGCGGGGAACCCAGAACTCCTTGGCGGTCTTTGTGGGCTTCTGTTCAATATGTTGTTCTCTTCCATCTCCAACAGGGCGATCGCGTTGTCGGAGAGGGCGACAAAGGGGGAGCGAAGGAGGCCCAACCAGGCGAGACGGTCATGAGGGGAGGCCAGCCATGAGAGGAGATTGGCGACATCGAGGGTTTCCTGGCGGGCGAAGAAGCCGCGGCCCTTGCCGTCGGTGGTGAAGGGGATGCCCTCTTCCTGCAGGGCCTGTTCGTAGACTTCCTGGAGGGTTCCGGCGCGGAGGAGGATCAGGATATCGCGGAAGTGGTAGGGGGTGGCGGGCGTCTTGAGCCATGCGCCTTGTGTGGAATCCCATACGTGGGAAGGGTGCCACTTGGGGTCCCGGACCGGTGTGGTCAGGAGGCGGATGCGGCGGGCCACGGCGCGGGCCTCCAGGGCAATCGCCTGCGTTGCCTGATCGAGGGAGTTCTGCCATTGGGAGTCATCGGGACTCTTGTCTGCCAAGGCGGCAAGATTTCTGCGGGTCAGGGTGACGCGCGGTTTGGGATCGCTGTCGCCGTCGGAGATGGGGGCCTTGGGGTCGGGTTGCGCTTCCCATTCGGGGAGGAGCAGTTCCACCGAGGGACCCATGAGGGATTTGGCGGCGGGGCAGGGAGTGAGGGTTTCGTTTTCGCCATAGAGTGCAGGGCCGAGGACAGTGCCGGCAAAGATATCGTTGACCCAGTCGAGGATGCCCTTCTGGCTGCGGTAACTGGTGCGGAGGGGGACGTCGGCGAGGCCCATGGCCTTGGCGAATTCGGGGAGGCCGTTGGGGTCGGCGCCGCGCCAGCCGTAGATGGTTTGCTTGGTGTCGCCGCAAAGGACCATGTCGGCCTTGGACGTTGCCTGAACGAGGTGGATCAGTTCGTTTTGGAGGTGGGAGTTATCCTGGGCTTCGTCGACGATGATGACGCTGAGTTCAGGGACAGCGGAGGGGCGGGTACGGACGAGGTCGCGGGCCTTGAAGAGAAGGTCGTCGAAGTCCAGAACGCCGAGGGAGCGCTTGCGGCCCTGGATGCGCAGAGCGGCGTGGCGGGTGAGGGTGAGGAATGAGATGAGCAGGCGGGTGGCCTCGACGCGTGCAGGATAGGAAGCCCAGAGGGCGAGGGTGTTCTCGGTCTCCTGTTTGAGCGACTTGATATCGTCGGTTCTGCCCCAGGTGCCTTTGCTGAGCAGGCGGATTTCGCTGGCGGCCGGGGGGATGGAATCGACGCTACGCAGGGCGGCGAGGACCTCGTCCCGTTTTTTGCTTTTCTGCCACGCGGATTGTTCGAGGCGTTTGATGAGCGCGGCGAGGTCGGTTGCGGTTGGGGGAGTGGCGCTGGCGACGAGGGGGGTGGGGTCGGTTTGAGTGAGATCGAGGCCCCAGGCGGCGCAGGAGCGGAGGGTGTTGATGATGCCTTCCTGGATGCCGCGGATGCCGCGACCATCGCAGAGGATTTCGAGGTCGCGGGCGTAGGCGGGGTTGGTGCTGGCGAGGGCGGTCTTGAGGGTGGATTCGACTTCATCGGTGCGAAGGTCGGCGGCGTCGGCTTCCTCGAGGATGGTGAGATTGGGGGCGAGACCGAGGTGGAGGGTGTGGGCGGCGAGGAGTTGCTGGGCGAAGGAGTGGATGGTGGAGATGGTGGCGGCGGACAGGCGGCGCAGGAGGCTCCAGCAGAAGGCCTCGTTGGCGGGATCGCCGGAGGCCAATTCATGTTCGATGGCCTCGGTGACGCGGGAACGCATTTCGGCGGCGGCGTTCTTGGTGAAGGTGAGCATCAGGATGTGTTCGGGGGCGATGCGGGCCTGGCCGCTGAAAATCGAGCCAGCGGGTTGGCCGGGTAGTGCGGTGTCGGTGGGTGGGTAGGGGCGTCCGAAGAGGAGCGACTGGTAGAGGCTGACGACTTGGTGGGTCTTGCCGGTGCCGGCGGAGGCGATGAATCGGATGTTGCGGCAGGTGTTCATGCAGCCCCCTGAATCGGGTCATCGTGAGACGCAAAAAGGCAAGGAAGGTTCATGAGTCCTCCCCGGTGTCGGCGGATTCGGGGTCAAGGAGGCTGGCGGCATGGCGGCAGCAGGCCTTGAGGTCGCAGTGGTTGCACGATTCGGGGGCAACAGCGAAGTCGCCGCGTTCGTAGCGGTTCAGGGCGGCAAAGACGCTGGCGATAAATGAAGCGTCCAGTGAGGCGTGAGTGCCCAGGATGTCGGCGAGTTTGTCTTCTTCCAGGGGTGAACCGTCGAGACTGATGCACTGCTTTTTGCACTGCTTGACCATATCGGCGGGCGACAGGGTGTAGGAGAGGTAGTGCATGAGGAGGTGGGGAGGGTTCGGGGTTCCTCCTTCGCCAAGGCTGCGGAGGGCAAGTCGGGGTTCAGTGGGGAGGTCCAGGGCGCGGGCGGTGGCGAGGGCGTAGGCGGGGAGTTGGCAATCGGCGGCGGTACCGATGCCGGCGGCCAGATCGGTGAGGGTGAGTTTGGCTTTGCTGCCGCCCTTGTAGTCAACGACGATGGCGGCTTGCAGGGTCTTGTCGGGACCGAAGACGAAATCGACGCGGTCGATTTTGCCATGGAGGCGGACTTTGTGGGTCGGGTTGGCGGGATCGGCGAGTTCAACGGAAGGGGCGTCGGTTTTTTCGCGTTGGCTATTGAAGGAGTATTCCAGCAGGGCGGGATAGCGGGTGGAGGGAGGGATGCCGGCGAGCTCGGGAAAAGCGGAGGAATCGAAGGAGGTGCGGACCAGGTTGCGGATAGCGCGGCGGATACGCAGGCGTTGGAGGTTCAGTTGCTCGGGAGCGCCCAGTTGCCAGACGGCATTGCCGCCAGTTGCCCAGTCGAGCATGGCGTCGGCAAGGTTATCGAAGAAAGCGAGGAGGGCGGGAGTGATGCCGCCGGGGAGTGCGATAAGGGGAATGGCCTCGTGGGAGGGGCGCCCGGCAGTTTCCTGGAGATGCCAGAGGTGGTGGCGATCGCGTACGGCCCAGGCAGGGGAGGAGAGGTGCCGGCAGGATTTGGACAGGGGTGCCAGGGCAGGGATGGCGTCGGGCGGGGGTTGTCCCTGCAGCATCCGGAAGCCGGTACACATGATCGCGTGGATGGCAGTGCCAACGTCCTCGGCGCGGGGTTCGAGATCGTTAGGGTCAATGGGCTTCGCCTGCAGGATGTATTGCAGGTAGTATTGGTAGGGGCACCTTACCAGTCGCTCGAGTTGGGTGGGGCTGAAATCCTGAATGCCGGAGGCGAGGGTGGTGCGGAGGGAGGTCCAGAGGGAGGTGTCGAGGACGCCGGCATATTCGTGGACGGGCACGGAGGGGAATGGTTGATGGTTGATGGTTGATGGGGAATGTGAAAGGGGGGTGGTGGCGGCCTGGTTTTGAAGGGTGAAGAAGGCCTGGCGCTGGCGCTCGACCTGGATGCCGTGGGGGATGTGGGAGGAGAGATGAAGAGGGTTCAGGGTTCGGGGTTCAGGAGGGAGGTGGGAGGAGAGAGGGGGATGGGGAATGGTTGATGGTTGATGGTTGATGGGGGAGGGAGAAGAAGAGGGAAGGGGTGAGGGTTGATGGGCGAGGCGTTGACGGCGTTCGTCGTCGGCTCGGCAGAGGGGAAGCGGGATGGTCCCGAGATAGGATTCGCCGGGGAACGGGCGCCGCTTGAAGGCGTCCTTGCCGGGCGTCTTTTGCCGCCAGTGGGTTACGAGATGGGTGGCCCCATGCTGGAGTCGCCATTGGTCGTAAGGGTCGGGCGGGCTGGCGGGGAGTGTGTCAAGTGCCGGCCACCCGACAAGTCGCCACAGGGTGCTGAAGAAAACAGAAGGGGGCAGGTCTTGACCGGTTTCGTCGTGGGCGGCGTAGGAGAAGACGAGGCGTTCGCGGGCGGCGGCGAGGGTGGTGAGGAAGAGGAGATTCTCCTGGCTGTTGCGTGCCCTGGAGGCGGCGAGGGCGGCAACGGGGAGGGAGGGGGGGGAATGGTTAATGGTTGATGGTTGATGGGGGGAGGAGGCTGAAGGGGATAGGAGCTTTTCGCGGAAGGTTTGGAGTTCGATATCGGGGAAGAGTGGGCTGGGGCTGGGTGATTTCGGGAAGGCACCTGCATTGAGTCCGGCCACGAGGACGGTTTTGAATTGGAGGCCGGCGATGTCGTAGGGGTTCAGGATCCAGACGCCGGATTCGTCCGGGAGGTCGGCGGAAGCAGTGATGTTCTCGAGGGCGCGGTTGAGAAGATCGACGATCTCGTCCCAGGAGATGGGGGTGTCGTTGTTGCGGCTCACGAGGGCGTGTCGCTGCAGGAGGGTGAGCGTGTCAGAGACGGTTTCCCAGGCGCTGGCATTCAGGAGGAATGCGCGCCGGAGGGTTGGATCAGGGGAGTCCAATTGTCGAATGTCGAGACGTGACCCCGACGGGGGCTGGGTGGCCAATTGGGCGGTGGCGCGGCGGAGGAGATCGGTCAGGCCGGCATCGAAGGTCCGGATGCTGGTGTCGCCCAGGGTTGAACGAAACGCTTGTACGGCCCGGGCGGCGTAGGCTTCGGCCCCGGCACGATCGGTGAACCGGCGCTGCTGCATCACGTATGTGGTGAGGCGCCGGGCAAAGCGGGCGGGGTCGTCCATGATCGGTTCGACGCCGGAACGGAGGATATCGTCGGCGAGAAGGAGAGGGTTGAAGGAGGGTTCAGGGTTCAGGGGTTCAGTAGGAGAAGAGGGAAAGTCCCATGTCATCCAGGGGCTTTGAAGGAGGGCACAGAAGAGATTGCGTTCGCGGGTGGCGGAGAAACGGGCCAGGTTGATGAACGTTTTGACGATGGGGACGGAGAGGATGGGTACGCCGCGGCGGAAGTAGAAGGGGATATTGAAGCGTGCGAAGACATCCATGATGGCGTCGGAGGAGGCGCCGAGGTTGCGAGTCACGAGGCAGATGTCCTCGGGGAGGACGGGATCGGGGCGGTCATGGAGTTCCCAGGCGATGCGGCGGGCGAGGTCTTCGATTTCGCCATAGACACCGACGGAGCAGGAGAATCCGACGCAGGCGCGGGCACGTAGGGCGAGGGCGCGATCCTGCATGGCGTAGCCTTCGCGGAGGCTGGTGAGCCCTTCGATGGCGGAACGGGTGGCGGGCGAGTGGTACTGGCAGTCCTCCGCGGCGGCTTGGGGGTCCCCGAAGAGCAGGCGGCCGGCACCGCTGATGAGGGCGCCACCCCACCAGTCCTGTTCATAGTCGGTGAGGATGTGGCGGAGGATGACGTTTTCAGGGCCGAGCTGTGCGGCCAGGGCCTGGATGAAGGATTCCTGAAAGGGGGCGATCCAGCGGATGGCCTCGAAGGTGACGGTGTCGGCTTGGCGCAGGACGAGGGGCCAGTGTTCGCGGGGGCTGGCGATCAGGTTGAGGATGGCGGCATTGAGGGAGGCGTCGTCGGCGACGCCGAGAGTGCAACAGACGTCGGCATAGGTGGAGTAGAGGGCGGCGAGTTCCGGGTTTTTCGGGGTCGTCCTGTCCTTGGCGAGCAGGGCGAGGAAGTCCGGGGCGCGATGGGCCAGCGGGGCGACGGTGTTGATGAGTTGGGCGAGGGTTTCCTCGAGGGCGGATGGGGCGAGGGCGGAAAGAATCTTGCCGTGGCCGGCCTTGGTGGATCGGAAAC
>JBIJCW010000249.1:0-2921 GCA_044344495.1 Kiritimatiellia bacterium
AAACTGCAACCCCACCACCGCCGCCAGCAGCGTACCCGCCCACACCCGGCCACGCCCCGCCCCATCCCCCGCAACAACCCGGTAAATCAACGGATACGCCACGAACGCCGGAAAAAAACCAAGATTGAATATATTGCAACCCAGCGCCAACAACCCGCCGTCGGCAAAGAAAAACGCCTGCACCGTCAACACCGAGGCCAGCGTCAGGAACGCGGCATGGGGCCCCAACAGGATCGCCAGGATCAACCCGCCCCCCAAATGCCCGCTGGACCCCGTTCCAGGAATCGCAAAGTTAATCATCTGCGCCGCAAAGATAAACGCCCCCAATACCCCCATCATCGGCACCAAACTGTCATTCAGCGTCTGCCGGACCTTGCGCGCACAGTACCCGATCAACCCCGCCGTCACCGCCCAAACAGTCCCGCCTACCACCGGGGAAATCAACGCATCCGCCATGTGCATTAAGCGATCCTCCTCATTTCAAAAGCTCCCGCCCCGCCAACCCGGAATCCCCCGCCATCGTCACACTGGCCTGCACCAACGGATCCACCTTGAAATACCGGTCCATCCCCGGCGTCATCTGTATCTCCAACCCGGCCTTGTCCGGCACGAATAACGCCGCACAATTCGTGAACAAGGTCAGCATCTTTACCCCCTCGACAGGCCCCAGCACAAAGAGCGATGTCGAAAGCGCATCCGCCGTCACGGCCGAAGGCGCCACCACCGTCACCCCCGCCATCCCCGCCACCGGCCACCCCGTGCGGGGATCCATGATGTGGGAATACCGCTTGCCCCCGATCTCCACAAAACGCTCATAGTTCCCCGATGTCGCCACGGCCATCCCGCCGGTCAATTCAATCACCCCAAGCGTCGCCTCGGCATCAAAGGGGTTTCGTACCGCCACGTGCCACAACCGCCCGGCCTCGGGCCTCCCGTAACAGCGCATGTTGCCGCCCAGGTTCACCACAAAATCCCTGGCGCCCTGCCCTATCAATTCCCGGCAACACACATCCACGGCATACCCTTTGGCAATCCCGCCCAGATCCACCATCATACCGGCCCGCATCAACCCGCATTTCCCGCCCGCCACCAGGATGTTGGTGTACCCGACCAATGCCAACTTCTCTCGCAACACCGACTCCGATGGCACGGCCTCCGGTTTCCACCCCCCACTGAACCCCCACGCCCGCACCACCGGGCCCACCGTCACATCGAACGCCCCGTGACTCAACGCGCCATACAACCGGGCCATGCTCAGCATCATCGTCACATGCCGCCCCGTCGGCATAAGCCCCTGCCCCGCCGCCGCATTGACCCGCGACAATTCGCTCGTCGGATTGTATACCGTCAGGATGGCCTCGAGTTCACGCATCCGGTCCAGTGTGATCCGCGCATATTCCTCACAGCGGGCGGCCTCGCCTGCTCCCGCCATCACCGACCCCAGTGTCCCCATCACCTGGAACGAACTCTGCCGGGGCCCCGCCCGACGGCACGCCGCCACGCCAAGACCCACCGCCACCACGACCGCCACCACGACCGCCAGCAACAGCACGCCTTGGAACCGCCTCATCACCCGTCCCCGATTTTCACGCCGGCTCAGGAGCCACCTCCCCCCAGCGTTACGACCGCTTGCCTCCTGGCTTCCTCCACAATGGATTCCCACTGCCGTTCAAACTCCGCCGCATCATCCGGGCCCATGCCCCGCTTCAAGGCATCCCGGTACAACCCGGCCAGACGATCAAATCCGACGGCAAAGGGGCCGTTCCCCAACCCCCGCCAGACCTCGCCCTGCATCAGGAATCCGCGTACAACCTCACGGGCATGTGCAGAACCAACACCCCGGACCCGCTCATCCATTTCCGCACGAACCGCCGCCTCGCGGGTCGCGCCGGGCAACTTGACGCCGGGCAACTTGATCAGCGCCTGACGTGCCTCACTCGCCCCCTCCTCATCGCCAAACGTATACAGCATGACCATCGCTTCCCTCAGGAAATGCTCCACCACTGCCGAGGTCAAAGGCACTTTTGCCAGATCACCAAGCTTCCCGGAATGCATTCCCCGTCGCGCCAGGTCCAACCGGGGCCCCCGGACATACAGCCGCCGCGCAGGATCGAAATACAGCGTTCCCGAACCGATCATCTGCGTCAGCGAAATCCAGACCATGCGGTCGCACCAGGGTTGATCCGGCTCCTGATACCCCCGCCCCTGGAACCCCCAATACGCCGCATGCGCCTCAGGAAGACGCCAGTCCAACACCCCGTATTCCGCCTCCATCTGCCGCATCACCTCAACCCGCAACCCCGAGGCAGCCATCCGATCCCGGCGCCCGGATTCATCCCCGGCCCGCGCCAGCAACCCATCGCCGCCCATGCAGTCGTTGATTTCCAGCGCAAACCGCACCCGGCCATAAAGAGGGTCCTCTTCCCATCGCCCCGAGACCTTGTCGGAATACAGCCACGCCAGTTCCCAATACAATTTGGCGCTCCGGGGATTGGCGGGAATTCCTTCGTCACGCAACAGTCGCACACCACGCTGGACCCACTGCCATCGGTCAGATGGATCAGGAAACATCGCACCAAGGTTATAGGCAATGTTCCAGGCATGATAAGCCCAGATCTCCGGACATCTCGGTTCCAACCGGGCAATCCAGTCCGAGAGTTGGGCCACTTCAAAGAACAGCCCCTGATCCTGTTTCTGCGCCGCACGCAACCACAGCATATCAGCCAGCAGGCCGCGGAATCCCCCAAGCGCCACAGTCACAAAACGGACGCCGGGCGGATAGCCCGCCGTCTCGTGAACGTCAACCCGCCCTGATCCCCCGCTTCGGGCGCAGGTCAGCCAACCGGCAGTCCCGAAGGCCACAACAATGAGAATCAGCAGGAACAGGTTGGCAGGAAATCGTTTCATGCCGGGGACAATAC
>JBIJCW010000071.1:0-9882 GCA_044344495.1 Kiritimatiellia bacterium
AGGCTAAGCATGTAAAGCAACGGTAGGCCCAGCAAAACCACATTCTCGCTCATGCCATCCCCCGTCGCTGATCAAACAATGCCAAATCAACCGTCACCCCGCGGGAGGCCGCCTCCTCGATGAACGTCGGCACCGCCCCGGTGGCACCAAACTGCCCGACCACCCTCCCCTGCGCATCCATCCCCCGCTGCGTGAATACGAAAATATCCTGCATGGTCGTCCGATCCCCCTCCAACCCCACCACCTCGGAGACATGGGTGACCTTGCGCGATCCATCCCCGAATCTCGACTCATGGATCACAACATCAACCGCCGAGGCAATCTGCTCTCGTATGGCCCTAAGCGGCAGATCCATCCCCGCCATCAACACCAGCGTCTCTAAACGCGAAATGGCATCCCGGGGCGAGTTGGCATGCAGGGTCGTCAGCGAACCGTCGTGCCCCGTATTCATCGCCTGCAGCATGTCAAGCGCCTCACCCCCACGACACTCGCCCACCACGATCCGATCCGGGCGCATCCGCAACGCATTGCGTACCAAGTCCCGGATTGTGATCGCTCCTTTCCCCTCGATATTGGGCGCTCGGGACTCCAGCGAAATCACATGAGCCTGCTTCAATTGCAGTTCCGCGGCATCTTCAATGGTGATGATCCGCTCGCGATCCGGCAGGAACGTGCCCAGTACGTTCAGCAACGTCGTCTTCCCCGAACCCGTTCCTCCCGAGACGATGATGTTGCGCCGCGACATCACACACGCCTTCAGGAAATCACGCATCGCCCCCGACCACGTCCCCATCCGCACAAAGTCATCGTCCGTCAGCGGCGTTCGCGCAAATTTCCGGATCGTTATACAAGGCCCGCTCAACGACAGCGGATGGATAATCGCATTCACCCGGGACCCGTCCTTCAAGCGCGCATCCACATACGGCTGGCTCTCATCAATGCGGCGCCCCAACGGCGACACAATCCGCTCAATCACCGCCATCACAGATTTCTCATCCAAAAATGTCCGGTCGGTAAGCTCAATCCTCCCGTTCCGTTCCGCATATACACGCGTCGGGCCATTGACCATGATTTCCGTCACCGTCACGTCCGCCAACAGGTCCTCCAAAGGCCCCAGCCCAACCGCCTCATCATAGAGTTCCTTGATCAGATTCTGGGCCGCGATATCCACCGGCAAACGCGGCGCCACATCCTTGACAATCCCCTCCAGTGTCGTCAGGACACGTCGGTGCAGTTCACTCTCCTCCACATGCGCCGCCGTCATCCGCTTGATATCCAACCGCTCAATGAGTTCCTGGTGGATCTGGCGCTTCACCGCCTGCTTGCGGGTCACCAACCGCTCATCACGTTCACTCCCCGCCACGGCCTCGACCACCGCCGGCACCGGTAACGGCTTGATTGACGGCATAACCGCCGCCCCCGGCGCCTTAACCGCCGCCGGAACCACGACAGGCTCCGGCTTGCGCTTGTAGATTCGGAGGACGCTGCGCCCCACTGCCACATCCTGACCATCCAGGATTTCACCCCGCCCCCGCACGCTCTCACCCGCCACCTTCGTCTGACCAACGCTCAGGTCCTCGATCCAGCAACTCCCCGGTCGCAGGCAGAGAATCGCATGCCGCCCCAGAACCCCTTCATCGGCAAGCACAATCTGACTGTCAAGATCCGACCCCACGGAATACACCCCAGACTCCAGTTCCCGGGTTTGCATCGAACCATTCGGTCGTTTGATTTCAAGATACATCATCATGCCGCCCGCCAACTCTAACTTGCTGCCCAAACCTCAGTTGCCCACCTTGGATCGCAACTTCGCCTGCCTTTGAATATTTAACGTGGGTAATTCCTTCTGAAGCATATCGAAGTTCACGTCCGGCAACTCCTGCTCAAAGGACACGTCGCTGGGGTTTCTAAGGGATAGCGTCAAGTGTCCCCGCATGTTCTCCACAAACGTCAGCAACTCCGCTTCACGCGGCGAGACCTCAAGCGTCACCGTGCTGTATCCCGAAGCGCCCCTTCCTCTATCGCCTCCTTCACCGGCCCCCGCAAGAGTCTGCCCCGTCGCCAGCACCGTGACATTCTGCATCACCGTTACGGTCACCCACTCCGTCAGTTGCGGATTCTTCGGGGAAGGAAAAGTGAATGACCCCATCACATCCACCCGGTCGTTGGGGTGAATCAACCCGCTCACCCCCGCCGCCCCGCCAATCGCAATGGAAAGCGCCCGCATGCCCTGAGCCACCATCGGAGCCAACCCGTAGCCGGGCCGGTAGGGAACATCCACGTAGGACCACAGTAGCGTCTCGCCAAGGTCCAAACTGTATTTTAACTTCTTCCCCACAATCTCAACAACGTTTTCCGGCAAAACGTTGTTCTTCCCCACGGAACGGGCCAACTCAGGCTTTTGCTTCAGGTCTTTCTTCTGGATCATTGTGCCAGCCGGCATTGCCCGTCCCGCCGCCACCACGTCAATCATTCGGACGCCGGCCATCGCCCGCTCACGATCCCGCGCAATCTCGTTCAGCCTGGCCTTGAAGTATTGCTGTGTAAACCCGAACGCCAGCAACCCCACAATTACCGAAATAATCAACACCATGCGTTGTTTCATATCACCTGTCTCCCATCGTTCCATTTCGTCCGCCACGCCTGTTTACCACGGTTAGCTGGGTTTCCCCAGCAGATTCTGGTCGGCGGCAAAAAATCCAGCACTGTTCCGCACCTTTCGCATAACAGACCAGTTCGGCTTCTCCGGCCGGCAACACCAGCGACCATCCATCCCTCGTCAGTGTATCGCGATAGTACGCCATCACCATCCGGGGGTTATCAGGGGTCGCTGCCTGCCGCAAACTCGTGCCTGTATCCGCATTGCGCATTACCCGCCGGAGCAAGGCCCCACGATAGACCGGAACCCCGGCAATCAGCGGATCCTGCGGAGGCTCCGTCACGCCTTTCACTTCAGGTGACTGCACCACCATCACCAACGATCCCCCGCCATCCGTCACCGGCAGCGTCAGCAAACGGGTACGCTCTCCTCCATTCCTGATTTCCCCCATTCCCATACCCTCACCCCCGGAATACAAAACCTGCCCGCCGACCGACTGAATCAGCCCTGCCAGAACCGCCCCACGTTCCTCCGCCCGGATAACACAAACATCCACCTTCCGACCGTCCACCTCCATGGCCGCCTTGTACAACCGCTTCCCGATGGCGGTATAATCGAAACTTCCTCCGCCAAAGGAGATTCCTGCAATCTTGAAGACACGCGCCTCAACACGAACCGCCACCCCCCATGCCATCAGCGCCAGCATCAAGGTTGCCCAAAGCAGTGACCGCCTCATACTCAATAGATCCCCTTGGTCCATATCAGCCACGCATGCCCTTCAAGCTCAACAGCCTCCGCATCATAAAGCAGATGCCTGACCACAGGCCATAGCGCCACCGAGTCCTCCGCCTGCCCATCAACCATCCCAAACAACAGATTCGGAAACGGCCCATCAGCCATCTCCGAAATGACATTCCCGGGACGCTGCTGTTCGAGTTCAGCAGGATCGGCATACTCAACAATCCCCAGTTGAAAATCCGGAATACTTCCAACCACATGCCCGTCATCCCGTGAATAGCGAACCCCATCCCCTCCCTCCGTCCGGTCGGCCATGTATTCAGGCCCCGAAAACGGCGGCACATCCGCCATGGCTTCAATTGCCGCATCCCGACGGGCCTTGTCCATCACCCCCGAGTGCCTCACCCCGATCGAGCCGATCTGGATAATGCCGGCCACCAGGACCATGAATACCACCAGCGCGACGATCATTTCCACCATCGCCTGCCCCACCCGCCGGTCAACTTTCATTGGTGTTCGCCTGCTCATGTCTCACACTACGCCCTTAATGACCACGCCTCCGGCCTCCGCCTCCTCCGCCACCCGGTCCCCCAGTCGTCTGGCAATCGTCGTTGTTGACGATTAACCAGTCAATCCCGACCTGCCGAAACAACGGATTTTCCCACGTCAGCAGTTGCTTACAGTACCAGCACACCGCCGCGGCTTGCGTCGTCGGCCCCGACACCATGTATACCGGCAGATGTCCCTCGATGTGCATGCGCCAATCCAGATCGAACCCGCCACCTGCCGGCGCCGATGATGCATCGATCGGAATCAGCCGAACATCCCGGAAGGCCGGCAGAACAAGGCGCCCCGCCGTGGGTAACGTATCTTCGTCAAGGGATCCAAAGGGTTTGGCCGCTGCCGACCAACTAATCGGACTAGGGACTGCCCCGGGCGTCAACCGCCTCGCTTCCGCCTCTACGCGCGCCGCCGCGTCGGCTCCGGCATAGTCGTACTGGGGCTTCACAGTGCCGGACGCCGGAAATGGCCAATCCCCAGAGGGCGACATCGCCGTCCAAGCCCCCCACCACGCACTATCGAATGCATACCAAACCGACGTCACATTCGCCACGGAACTGCTGATCACCACGTCACTCAAGTTCCGATCCTCCCGGAACTGGTTCATCATCGTCACCACTCCCGCATTACCCACCACCTCCACCGTACCCAATCCCAACCCGTAGTACTCACTGTTCATCGGGTTCGGCACAGGCAAAAGTTCCGGCAAGGGCGGCCACCAACCGTATTCATCATAGTTTAACAGCACCTCGTAGGCGTTATAGTAAAACCAGCACCAGTCTTCCCCGGCAATGGCATCATAAAAACTCGGATTCAAAAGCAGATGATCGCCGTTGTAGTCAAGGTAGTACCTGACATTGTCAGGCCCCGCCGCCACCCCGTTGTCGGCGATGGTCTGGATCATGTCCGCATATTCCTGCCAGCAATTCGTGTACGGTTCCGCAAAGAGCATCTGCCCGTCAGCTCCCAGCGATGGATACACCGTGCGCACATCATCCGCATGATTGGACACCATCGCCGTAAAATCGGGATTGCTGTAAATCCCGTTGTTCTTGGCCACCTGCTGCGCTGCCATGAACCCGATCATCGGCCCCACATAGCACAATCGCGCCTGAAGCGCGGCAATCGCGCCCGCCGTCTCCGGATCACCCTCGGTCAGCGCCACCGCCTGCATGATGTTCAGGTCACCGATCAGATTCAGGGTCTGGCCCTGCCACCGCGCCGCCGCCAGAGCCGCCGAATCACCCCCATTCTGGCTCAGCGTCTTTACATAGATCACCTTGTGGAGATCAAACTGCCAGAGCGCCACGAATGCCAGAATGACGACAATCAGGACCAGGAAAATCAGCGTCTGCCCCGAGCGACTGCGCAACCCCTCAGCCGGGAGCAACGTACGCTTCAACATTCCAAAGTTGCGGAGCATGGCTCACCATCCAAAATCATCAAGATAAAGCGACGCATGACTGTCCAGTGTGTTTTCCCCATCCATTTCAAACGAATCGTTGGCGTAATATAAATGATGCAACGGATAGTTCGTTAAGGACACGTTTTGATGAATGGAGACCCGTAACGTTCCATCCCCCAACTCGTACGCCACCGGAGAACTGATGGTGTCCCAATCCTCATAGTCCAGAATGGCATCCAGTTGCCCCCAGTTCTCGCTCCCAAGATACAAGGGGATGCGCGGCTCCTCCGCCACATGCTGCGACGCCGGACCGCCAAGCCAATCCGGATTCACTAGTCGTCCGGCGTTGGGGATCGCCCCTACCCGCACCGTCTTGAACACCATGAAGTGATTGAACCCAACCGTTTTGGCACGTGCACCGCGCCCGGCCGCATATTGCAAAACTTCCTTCGCGGCAAACAGTTGTGAAATCTGGAATACGCCAAAGAAAAGGATGCAGACGATAATCAACACTAGGCAGGACTCAATAAGAGACTGCCCGGAACGCGATCCCCACCGCCCCCTGATGGCAAGACCGTCATCCAATGCTTTCCTTATCGGCGCATGGGACACTGCATCCTCACGATCAGTTGCCTGTCGATGGCGTGGAATTGAGATTCTTGAGGTACTGCTCCGAGGAGGTCTGGGTCGCTGATGCCGCCGCACCTGTATCACCGCCAAGCTCCGTGACGGCACCGCTCAGTTTCTGCCGGATTGTATCGCCAAACACGCCAAAAATCGCAATTGCCGCCAATGCGATGATCGCCACGATGATAATGTACTCCACCATGCCTTGTCCGCTCTTGCTGCGCTTGTTCATCTTCTGCTTCTCCTTTAGGGGTATTCCGACCCAACCAAATCCAACACACGGGTTCCATATTCACGAAATGTCGACAGAAACACCATCAAAATAGCAACCGCCGCCATCATCATCCCGGCAACCACCAGAAATTCCACCATGGCCTGCCCATTTCTGGCTCTTACCGCTCTAAATAACATGACACCACCTATCTACATTAACGATGATACCGCATCCGTTATTGCATGCAATAGGCAATTTCACAACCATCACCCCTGACGTGCCCCGGTAATCGCCACCCCAAGTGCCGCCAGATCACCTATCTTGCCCCCTAACGAACTGGCCACCACCTTGCAACACCCCAATGGCCACTTCCAGGCATATTTCGGCAACTTGTCCCGTATCGGCCCCATGACGAATTCCCCGGCATGAATCCCTATGGTTCCCAGAATCACAACATCGGGGTTCAACGCCATGACTAGCGCGCCGATGCCCTGAGCCATCCGATCAGTCAATATATCCCACTCTGTCAAAGCAAATCGATCCCCCTCCCGAGCTGCCGCCTCCAATGCCTGCATGTTGATCGCATCCACACCCCCCGCCTTCTCAACTATGCTCGTATGAATACCGCCGGCACGGATCTTGGCCTTCAACTGTTCGGCTAGCAGCCGCCCCCCCACATACGCCTCCCAACACCCACGCTGCCCGCATCCGCATCGCGGTCCGTCGGGATCCAAAACCATGTGCCCCACCTCCCCGCCCGTGTCCGTGGCGCCCTGTACCAATTGACCGTTCAAAATGATCCCGCCGCCCATCCCTGTACTAAAGGTCAGGTAGACCAGATTCCGGCATCCACGGTACTCCCCGAACAGCATTTCCGCCAGTGCGCACGCATTGGCGTCATTATTCACATGGACCGGGGCCCTAAACGCCGCCTGTACCATAGCCTGGATAGGCACGTCGTGCCACCCGGGATTATTGGGTGGAGAAATCAGCACACCCCGCTTGCAGTCCAACGGTCCGGGCGCCGAGATCCCAATCGCGTCCAACTTCCCCACCGGAACGCCACCCTTCTCCAGAACCGCATGACAGAGTTCAATGAGTTTCTTACGGTAAGCCTCTACCGTGTCCGCGCCTGATGGCATCCTCATCGACGCCTTGATCTCCCCTGTGGCGGTTCCCAGACAAACTGCTGTCTTCGTCCCGCCAATGTCTATTCCCATCAAATTCATCAATCAACCTCCATGATGCCGAACGTCCCGCCCCTCAACCACGAAAATCGAGTTTTCGGCAATGTTGGTCGCGTGATCACCCACGCGCTCCAGATTCCGCGCAATCAGGATGAGAGCCAACGCCCGCGATACCGATGCCGGATCCTTGGTCATGAGTTCGGATAACTCCACGGTGATCTGCCGCTTCAGCGCGTCAACTTCATCGTCGCGTATCAACACCGCACCTGCCAGTTTGGTGTCGCGATTCACGAACGCATGCAAACTGTCCCGCACCATCGCCCGGACCAGCGTCGCCATTTTGGGAATGATGATAAACGGCCTCAACGGCGGTTCCTGAAGTAACTTTGTGGTCTTGTCAACAATGTTGACAGCCTGATCCGCCAACCGCTCCAGATCGGAGTTGGTCTTGGCCGCCCCCAGAATGAACCGCAGATCACCGGCCGCCGGCTGATGCAGCGCAATCAAGGTCAGACACATTTCATCAATCACCACCTGGAGGTGGTTGACTTCCTTCTCGCGCTCGTACACCGTTGCGATCACCTTTTCGTCGCGATCCACCAGTGCCCTCACCGCCTCGCCGATCATGGCCTCCGCCAAGGCGCTCATCTTCATCAATTGCAATTTCAGCGCCTGAAGTTCTTCATCAAAATGCCGTTCCATATCCAGTCCTCTCTTTAGATCAACCGTATCTGCCACTCACATAGTCCTGCGTCCGCGTATCCTTCGGACTCGTAAAGACGCCCGAGGTTGCCCCAAACTCAACCATTTCACCCAAAAGCATGTATCCCGAGAAATCGGATATCCGCGCCGCCTGCTGCATGTTGTGAGTCACGATGGCGATCGTGTAGCGGCTCTTCAGGTCCAGCATCAACTCCTCGATCCGCGCCGTGGCAATCGGATCCAGCGCCGAGCATGGCTCATCCATCAGGATCACTTCAGGCTCAATGGCCAGCAACCGCGCAACGCAGAGCCGCTGCTGCTGGTCCAAAGGCAACTCCAAGGCTGAAGTATGCAGTTTGTCCTTCAAATGGTCCCACAGCCACGCCCCGCGCAACGACCGTTCGACAATCTCGCCCATCTCAAACCGGTTACGCCCGCCTTCCACCCGCAACCCGAAGGTCACGTTGTCCAGAATCGACAACGGAAACGGATTGGGCCGCTGGAACACCATGCCCACACGTTTGCGGAGCACGCACACATCCATCTCCCGGGCATAGATATCCTCCCCCTCCAGAAGGACTTCCCCCTCAATCCGGACTCCGGGCACCAGATCATTCATCCGATTGAGTGTCCGCAAAAGCGTGGATTTACCGCATCCCGAGGGACCGATCAACGCCGTGATGGCGTTGCGTCTGACGTCTAACGGCACCTGTTTGAGTGCCTGAAACGCCCCATAGTGCAGATTCAAATCGCGAACGGTTATGGCGTAGTCGTTCATTCCGTCTTATCCAAACTTTCCTGTCACGTAGTCACCTGTCCTCTTGTCCGATGGCACCGTAAAAATCTTCCCGGTGAGCCCGTGCTCGACCATCTCGCCCATCAGGAAGAAGGCCGTCTCATCGGCCACCCGCGCCGCCTGCTTGGTATTGTTGGTCACCAGCACCACCGTGTAACGCTCCTTGAGTATCTGGAGCGCATCTTCGATCTTGGCCGTCGAAATGGGATCCAGCCCCGAACAGGGCTCGTCCAGTAAAATAACCTCAAGCTCCTCCATCGCCAGCACACGGGCAAGGCACAACCGCTGCTGTTGCCCCCCCGAAAGCCGCAACCCCGACGTGTTAAGCCGGTCCTTGACCTCATCCCAAAGGAAAGCGGCCTTCAGACTCCGCTCCACCACTTCATCCAAACGCCCCTTGTTGCGCACACCCGACAAGCGCGGCCCGTACACCACGTTTTCAAATACCGTCATGGGTAGCGCCACCGGCAGGGCGAATAACATGCCCACCCGCTTGCGCAACCGCACCACGTCATAGCCGGGCTTGTAGATGTCCTCCCCATCCAATAGCATTTTTCCCTCGACCCTGATGTCATAAGCCAGATCGTTCAACCGGTTCAACGCGCGCAGGAAGGTTGTTTTCCCGGACCCCGCCGGACCAATCACTCCCAGGATCCTGTTCGCCGGAATGTCCAGCGTTAGTCCGCGCAGGGACGCTTCAGCGCCGTGGAAGACGTTGAAATCCCGTATCGACACCTTGATGTCACAGCCCTTCGTCATCGGCTCCTCTTCGCTATCATCCGATGCATCATCCCGTAGGTCGACAGATTGATCAGCAGAATGGAAATGATCAGCACGGCGGCCGTCCCATAGGCGTTTTCCGCCGAAATCCCCTCCCGCGCCAAAATGTAGAAGTGAACCGACATCGTGCGCACAGAATCAAACATCGTCAGCGGCAACCGCAAGGCCGATCCAGCCGTAAAGATAACCGCCGCCGTCTCTCCAATCGACCGCCCCACCGCCAGCATGATCCCCGTCACAATCCCCGGCATCGCATTGGGCAACACCACCTTG
>JBIJCW010000064.1:0-10440 GCA_044344495.1 Kiritimatiellia bacterium
GTCTGCGAGAAGTTCGAGGAGATCATTGCTCTGGCAAACGAGTTTGGAGCCCTGGGTTGCAAGGTTAACGGCGCTGGCGGTGATGGTGGATCCATTGCCATTCTTACCGACGGTGATGCCGCCAAGAAAAGGCAGATGCAGAAGGAACTTGTACGTCAGGGATTCCAGACCATTCCGATCTACCTCTCGCGCCGCGGACTGCGGGTGTGGAAGAGCCCGGTTGGCGGCCCGCCACGTACTTGATATCCGTATTGGAGCCCCGTTAAAATTGAACCTTGGGGGCCTTGCGTTCTTCCGCCGAATCCAACTCGAAGAGTTGGGCGGCCTGGAAGCCGAAGGTATTGGCGATCAGGACGCTGGGGAAGGTTTCGCGGGCCGTGTTGTACTGCATGACGCTGTCGTTATAAGCCTGACGGGCGAAAGAAACCTTGTTTTCCGTGGAGGTCAGTTCCTCCGAGAGTTGCATCATGTTCTGGTTGGCTTTTAGATCCGGGTAGGCTTCCGCCACTGCCATGAGGCGGCTAAGCATGCCAGCCATCTGGCCTTCCGCCTGCATCAGGGAGCGCATGGCTACGGCATCGGCGGGGTTCGCCGCCGCCTTCTGGCTGGCGGAGTAGGCCTGGTTGCGGGCCGAAATGACGGCTTCCAGGGTTTCCCGCTCATGCTTGATATACCCTTTGGCTGTTTCGACCAGGTTGGGAATGAGGTCATAGCGGCGCTTGAGTTGAACGTCAATCTGGGCAAATGCGTTCTTGAAGCGATTGCGGAGGATGACGAGCTTGTTGTAAATGCTGATGAGCCCCATCACCAAGACGACGAGAATACCCAGTAGAATCAAACCTGCCTTGCCCATATGTCTCCTTTCGTGCTCATGCACTTCTGCTTTGAGAGGCATCTAACCGCTTTGGCGGGGATCATGCAAGCGGTTTGTTAGGGGGATGGACGGCGTCCAGGAGTGGCTCCAGCAGGGAGTCGGATGTGGAGAGCGGAGTGGCTGCTGTTCGGGTGCGGAGATAGCCGCGAATGGTATTTTCCATCTTTTCGCCGAAACCGGGAACTTTACGGAGACGCCCGGAATCGAGTGCGGCTTCCAGGTTCGCGAGCGATTGGATATTGAGGTGCTCATAGAGGACGTGGACCCGTTTCGGTCCTAGACCAGGAACGGATAGTAGATTCCGCAGATCGGGCGGGACATGCTTTTCCTCTCGTTCCAAGGCGCCCAGATGTCCAGTGAGGACGATTTCTGAAATCTTCAAGGCAAGGGCCGGGCCAATACCGGGAAGGTCCGTCAACGGTTGATTGGCGACCATCATGTCGGCAACTTGTACTCGAAGGCCTTTCAGCAACAAGGCGGCGTTGCGGTAGGCTCGGATACGGAACGGGTTATGTCCCTCGATCTCAAGGAGATCAGCGAGTTTGTTCAAGCTGGCGGCAACATCTGCGTTGGAAGTTCCCATCGGTTGACCTTCCACTTTTGTAGCCAAATGTTAGCAGGACAGCAGGGGCGGGGCGAGTGGAAATGAACGTATTTCTGGTTGACCGTATTCTGGAGGCGGGGCATTCTGAAGCGCATGAATACACCAACTGTTGTCCGTCCCGACTGGGATCACTATTTCATGGAAATCGCCATGGTCGTCTCCAGGCGGGCAAATTGTTGTCGCCGTCAGGTCGCCGCCGTTATCGTGAAAGATCACCGGATTATTTCTACGGGCTACAATGGAACGCCGCGGGGGGTTAAGAATTGTTGTGAGGGCGGTTGCGCCCGTTGCGCGGGTGACGCCCCGTCGGGAGCCGGCTTGGGCGATTGCATCTGTTCACATGCCGAGGAGAACGCCATTACCCAGGCGGCCTACCATGGGATCGCGTTGAGGGGGGGCGTCGTGTATTCAACAATGAGTCCCTGCCTGATCTGCGCCAAGATGATCATCAATGCGGGTCTCGTCGAGGTGGTGTATGGGAAAGAGTATGAGTTCAATGCGCAGACGCGTGATCTACTGCATCAGGCGGACATCCGTTATCGGAAACTGGACTAGGGGCAGAACACAGGCGTCTGCAGCCAGAAGGCAAGTCAACGTCCTACTTGTTTCAAACGGAGTTCTGTAGGCGTTGCCAGACCTCGAGCCTATTTGCCGGCGAGTTTGCTTTTGAAATACTCAATGGTTCTGGCCAGTCCCAGATCGAGTTGAATGGTGGGCTGCCATCCCAGCACCTGTTGCGCCGCGGAAATATCAGGCTGCCGTTGTTTAGGATCGTCCGGTGGCAGTGGTTTATGGACGATAGTGGAGGATGAGCCGGAAAGCGCAATCACCTTTTGAGCCAGTTCGATCATGGTGAATTCGCCGGGGTTACCCAAGTTGATGGGGCCGGTGACTTTGTCGTCGCTGTTCATCAACCGGATGAATCCCTCGATGAGGTCGTCAACATAGCAGAAAGACCGGGTCTGGGTGCCATTGCCGTCCGTCATTGGGGTGCATGCGGGGGCCGTAGGTATTAAAAATCCTGGCGACCTTGATCCTGACATGGTGTTGCCGGTGATAGTCGAAAAACAGCGTCTCAGCGCAACGTTTGCCCTCATCATAGCAAGCGCGTTGTCCTATGGGGTTGACGTGTCCCCAGTAGTCCTCCCGTTGGGGGTGGATTCTTGGGTCGCCGTACACTTCGCTGGTGGAGGCCTGGAAGATCTTGGCTTTTACACGTCTGGCCAGTCCCAGCATGTTGATGGCGCCGTGGACGCTGGTCTTGGTGGTTTGGACAGGATCATACTGATAATGGATGGGGGATGCAGGACAGGCCAGGTTGTAGATTTCATCCACTTCCACGAACAGGGGGAAAGTGACGTCATGGCGCATGAATTCAAAATAGGGATTGGCGAGGAGGTGTCGTACATTGTCCTTGGACCCGGTGAAAAGGTTGTCGGCGCAGATGACTTCATGGCCTTCCCGCAGTAGGCGTTCGCAGAGATGCGAGCCGAGAAAGCCTGCTCCACCCGTGACAAGAATGCGTTTGGTTACCAGTGACCTCATATTGTCCTTCCTGTAATCAACAACAGAATGGTAGTGAGGGGCGTAAGTGGAGTAAAGGAAAGAAAAGGATCTCGAGGCGACCAGTTCCATGGAACGGCGGGATTTATGCTGCTTGATCCACTCGGGATCGGTATATACTGGAGGGATGAGTGAGCGAAGGGGGTTGACGATTTTACATGTGGATATGGACGCTTTTTTTGCGGCCATCGAGCAACTTGACCATCCCGAGTTAAGGGGCAAGCCGGTTATTGTGGGGGCCCTGCCGGACCGACGCGGCGTCGTTTCCACCTGTTCCTATGAGGCGCGGCCGTTCGGGGTGCACTCCGCGATGCCGTCGCGAACAGCCGGAAAGTTGTGTCCTCACGGAATCTTCGTTCCACCCCGGATGGGGCGGTATGAGGAGGTTTCGGGGGTGATCATGGATGTATTCCGTGAATTCACACCTCTGGTCGAGCCATTGTCCCTGGATGAGGCCTTTCTGGATGTTGCAGGTGCTCTCGGAATCTGGGCGGATTCAGTGACCATAGCGAGGGAGCTCAAGCGCCGTGTTCGTGAGCAGACCAGGGGATTGACCGCATCGGTAGGGGTGGCGTCGAACAAGTTTCTGGCCAAGGTGGCGAGTGATATGAATAAGCCGGATGGACTCACGGTGGTTCCGGAAGACGAGGCGGGAGTTCTCGCGTTTCTGGGACGGCTGCCGGTGACGAAGTTGTGGGGAATTGGGAAAGTATCGGGCGAGCGCCTTCACCGGGCGGGCATCCGGACCATTGCCCAACTGCAGATGATGGATACGGCGGCGCTCGCACAGTATTTTGGGGTGGCCGGTGCGAAAGATATTTGGGCGCTCTGCCGGGGAATTGATGACCGGCCGGTGGTGACGGAATGGGCGGAAAAGAGCGTTTCCGGAGAGCATACGTTTGATCAGGATTGCGCGGAAATTGAGCGTGTGCGCCAAGTGTTGCTGGAACAGGTTGAACGAGTGGGGCGCCGGCTACGGAGCGCAGGAAAAGCAGGAAAGATCGTGCAGATCAAAGTTCGGTTCAGCGACTTCAGAACGATCACACGACAGGTAAGTTTGCCGGTGCCTATCGACAGTGATCGCTTGCTGCGCGATGCCGCCTATGCGTTGCTTGACCGGGAGAATATCCATCGGCCGGTTAGGTTGATCGGGGTTGGGGTCACTGGGTTGGCGGAGGGCGCGGGGGAGGTAGGGCAGGGGCAGTTGCTGCTACCTGACCTTAATCCGGTTTGGCAGGATGGCCGCAATGCGGCCCTGGATCGCGCGGTGGATGCCCTGCGAGAGACGTTCGGGAAAGGGGCCATCAAGCGGGGGAACTGGAAAAAACCTTTGGATTGACGTGTGCTCAGGCATGTGCGGCGCAGGGAGGACTGCACATTCATTCCTTTTTGCAGTCCTATTTTGGTCCTGTTTCGGAGTTGTATTCCCCTGAGAATCCCGTTACCATTCAATGGCAATTCACACAATGGGCGGCAATATTCATCGCAAAGGCGGGGGAATCGTTCAATGAATGAGATGAAGTATAACGTAGGGTATAACACCTTTGACTACGACTCGTATGCGGTTCATCTAGAGAATCCGCGGGAACCGATGCTGTTTCGGAATGCCTTTCCATATGATGAGGTGCCACGCATTGGGTTCAATCACCGGCTTGTGCCGATGAAGATGCCAAAGGATATCTGGATAACCGACACCACGTTTCGTGACGGGCAGCAGGCGATGCCGCCTTACTCGGTTAAGCAGGTTGTGGATATCTACAAGTTGATGCACCGGCTCGGGGGGCGAAAGGGGTTGATTCGGCAATGTGAATTCTTCCTGTATACCAAGAAGGATCAACAGGCGGTGGAGGAGATCCAGGCCTTGGGCTACAAGTATCCCGAAGTCACCGGCTGGGTTCGTGCACGACGCAAGGATCTTTGTCTAGCCAAGAAGATGGGGATGAAGGAGACAGGCATCCTGACTTCCTGTTCTGACTATCACATTTATCTCAAACTGAAGATGACCCGGCGGCAGGCGTTGCGTGAATATCTGCGGGTGGTGAGGGATGCCATCGAGGTGGGGATTATTCCGCGGTGCCATTTCGAAGATGCCACGCGGGCGGACTATTATGGATTTGTGGTGCCTTTCGCCGCCGAACTCATGAAACTGGCGGAGGAATCCAAGTCCGTGATCAAGATCCGGATCTGTGACACCATGGGGCTGGGAGTGCCTTATCCGGGTGCGGCGATGCCTAGATCGGTGCCGGGACTGATCTACGGGCTCCAGTACTACGCCGGGGTTCCCAGTGAATGGCTGGAATGGCATGGACACAATGACCTGTATCTGGTCAGTGCCAATGCAGTGACTGCGTGGCTTTACGGCTGTTCCGCTGCCAATGGCACCTTGCTCGGGATTGGCGAACGTACCGGGAATCCCCCGCTGGAGGGACTGGTGGTCAACTATCTGCAACTGCGGGGTAACGACAGCAACGTGGACACGACGGTGATCACGGAGATTGCAGAGTATTTTGAGCGCGAACTGAAGGTGCATATACCGGCAAATCAACCGTTGGTTGGGAGCAGTTTCAATGTGACGCGAGCAGGGATTCATGCCGACGGCCTCTTGAAGAATGAGGAAATCTACAACGTTTTCAACACCGAGAAGTTGTTGAACCGGCCTGTGGATCTGGCAGTGACCGACAAGAGCGGGGTAGCTGGGATCGCCTTGTGGACCAAGAAGTACTTCAAGAAGGCAGCGACGCCTGTCGTGAAAAGCGATCCTGGGGTTCTGAAGATTTATGAGTGGATGATGACCCAGTATGATGCCGGGCGCACTACCGCCATTACCGACGATGAATTGCTGGAGCAGACGAAACTTCACTTGGCGGGGTGGTTGAGAGAGAATGGCTATGAAGTATGACATCGTCACCTTTGGCGATCCAGTTCTGCGTATCAAGTCCAGTCCTGTCGCGGGCGTGACGCTTGCACTCAAGCGTGTGGCGGATGGAATGATGGAAACGATGTACGCCGCGGAGGGGCTGGGGCTCGCGGCTCAACAAGTGGGGCAGACAGCGTCGATGTGCGTGATTGATGTGCCGGCCGAGTTGGATCTGGCCGAGGATGGCCAGACCAGACTCAATCCCGATATCGAGATGCCGCTGATCATGTTCAATCCCAGGATTGTGGCACACGTGAAGGAGGTGGCCCGCCGGGATGAGGGGTGTCTGAGTTTTCCGGGAATCCATTCGATGGTGCAACGGTCAGCCGAAGTGGACGTGGAGTTTATTGATTGGCGTGGCGAGGTCCGGATGTTGCATTGCAAGGGGCTTCTGGCGCGGGCGGTTCAGCATGAGCTGGACCATCTGGGGGGCGTGCTGCTGGTGGATCGGCTTTCGCCGGTGAAAAAAATCAGTCTGGCCGGCCAACTAAAACGATTGCGGCTGAAGACAGAGGCGCAACTTGCATCTCTGCGATACGCGGGGACGGCGCCTCACGCTTAACGCGTTCCGAGCGGAGATCAATCGGGTGTTGTAACGACAGGGCTGGCGTCGGGGGCGGGCGGGACGACCTGGGTAGCCAGCGTTTCCGTGCGGGCATTGCGTCGCCGGACAAATTCCTTGGCCAGACTTCGATACGCTTCAGCCCCGGTAGATTTTCCGTCATAGGCGACCACAGGGAGACCATGGCTTGGAGCCTCACTGATCCGGATGTTGCGAGGGATGACTGTCTCGTACACCTTATCCCTGAAGTGGGTCTTGACCTCATCCATGACTTGCTGGGCCAAGTTGGTCCGCCCATCGTACATCGTCATGACGATACCTTCGATTTCCAGATTGGGGTTGGCGCCGGAATCCCGCAACTGGGCGGCAAGCCTGGTGATCACGCTGAGTCCCTCCAGGGCATAGTACTCGCATTGGAGGGGAATCAGAAGCGCATCGACGGCTGCAAGGGCGTTCATTGTCAGAATACCCAGGGAAGGCGGACAGTCAACGAGGATATAGTCGTAATGGGAGATGGCGCGAAGGGGATCGAGGGCTTCCTTAAACCGGTGGAGGTAGCGATCAACCCGGGCCACGTCTACTTCGGCCCCGGCGAGATCAACTTCGGAGGGAATCAAGTACAATCGTTCGACAGGAGTGGGTTGAACCTTCTCGATCAAGCGACCGTGGGCCAGCAGCACATTGTAGATGCTGGATCCGGGTGGCGCATTCACCCCGAGACCACTCGTGGCATTGGCCTGGGGATCAAGGTCTATCAAGAGGACGCGATGCCGGCGTTCAGCCAGACATGCCGCCAGATTCACGGCGGTCGTCGTTTTGCCGACACCACCCTTCTGATTGGCCAAGGCTATGACATTGGGTGCCATGGGCTTACTTGATGATGCCGGATTTCCTGGCGTAGGCGAAGATACCGCCCGCCTCAACGACCGGAGCCACAGCACCCAAAGGTTTCATCGGATAACGGGTTCCGGTGGTGAGCTGGCGGAAGGACGAATCTTCGACATCGATCTCCACTTCATCGCCCGTCTTGAGAACATCGCAGAGGCGTTGTTCAGTTTCGAAGGGATAGAGTTCCCCGGTGGCGACGGCGTTCCTGAAGAATATCCGGGCATAAGACTCGGCAATAACCGCCTTGACTCCGGCGGCACCAAGGCAAATGGGGGCGTGCTCGCGCGAAGATCCGCACCCGAAATTTCTGCCAGCCACAATGATGGAGTAGGCGCTCTGGTTTTTCTCAGGCTCCATGAATGGCGGATAGCCATCAGGAAGTCCGCAGAGGGCGTAGGAGCCGAGTTTTGTGTATTCCTCCGGAATGGTGGGGACCAGGTTCAGATACTGGGCAGGAATGATCTGATCTGTATCGATATCATCCCGCAATACAAAGATTTTTCCTCGGATCTTCTTCATCGTTCACCTCGTTACATGTAGTCCCGCGGATCCGCGATGTGGCCGGCCACAGCAGAAGCCGCGACGGTCAACGGGGATGCGAGATAGATTCTGGATTGTTTGGAGCCCATACGCCCTGGGAAGTTGCGATTCGTGGTGCTAATCACGACCTCGCTGCTGTGGGTCCGTCCAAAGGTATCCTCTGGCCCGCCGAGACAGGCGGCGCACGATGGTGGTGCGATATCCTCGCAACCGGCTTCGGCAAAGACCTCGACCAGTGATTTCCCCCCAACTTGCTCCCGGATCAGCGCCTCTGCCACTTCAGTTGTGGCTGGCACAAGGAACGTGGGGATGGTGACCCGGCGTCCCTTGAGAATTCTGGCAGCAGCGAGAAAATCAGTGATTTTTCCGCCGGTACAGGATCCGATGTAGGCGCGGTTCAGTTTAACATCCTTTCGCGACCGGGCCGTGGCGTAATTGCTTGGCACATGCGGCTCGGCGACGCAGGGCTCGAGCGAATCGGCCGCATAGACCCGTTCCATGTCGACGTGAGCATTGCCATCGCCATAGACCGGTTCAAACGGTTTCTTCGTCCGTGCGCGGACATAGTCGAGCGTTTTGGCATCCGGCTCGATGATGCCATTCTTGCCACCGGCCTCGATGGCCATGTTGCAGATGGTCATCCGTTCCTCTATGGAAAGGCGGCTGATGGCCTCGCCTGTGAACTCCATGGCGCAGTAACTGGCGCCGTCAAACCCGATGTCGCCGATTATGCGCAGGATGATGTCCTTGGCCATGACGTACTCAGGCAGGATGCCGTCAATACGGAACCGCAGGGAACGCGGCACCTTGATGAGCAGTTTTCCCGAGCCCATAATAAAGCCAGCGTCGGTATTTCCGATGCCGGTGGCAAAGGCTCCCAGCGCGCCGTGGGTGCAGGTGTGCGAATCCGTTCCAAAGATGACTTCACCGGGCCGGACGTGTCCTGCCTCGGGAAGGGCAACATGGCAGACGCCCTTGTAGGCGGGCGTCCCGGGGTCGTAAAAATAGGGCAACCCCTGTTCCTTGACGAACGTGCGCAGGATGTCAATGTTGCGGTGGGCCTTGCGGTCGGCTGTAAAAATATAGTGATCGGGGATGATCACAACCTTGGATTTATCCCATACTTTGGCAGCGGGCCCAAACTCACGTTGGAAAACGCCGATCGTGCCCGGACCGCACACATCATGGGTCAACAGGATGTCCACACTGACCCAGACATTCTCGCCCGGGCCAAGGCACGTTTTCTCGGCGGCTCTAGCCAGAATCTTCTCTGTAATCGTCATGCCCATCGGGTTTCTCCTTCTCTACGCAAAATAGATCCTATTTCGTGTGCCGGCTCGATTTGACAAGTGCAAAAAACCGATCTTCGTATTCACTGAATACACCCTCCAGCTGCAAGCGCTTACCCAGGGGGGTGATCAAGTTGGAGTCGCGACTGGCCGCCTGAAAAGCCTGTTCAATGGCTTGTCTGCTTGAGGCAGGACTATCCTGCTGAAGGCTGAACAGCCGGTGACGTTCCAATTCCCGGACATTGCCGGGAAAGGACTGCGAGGAGACGTCCACCATCATCTTGATCAGGCAGACTTCCCAGGGGACATCCACACCCACCACCACGGCGGCAAGGGGGTCGTCTTTCTTTCGCACAGCGTCCTGGACCCGTTCGACGACGGCATCCAGATTATCGGACACCACTTCTTCGCTGATCTCCTTCTTGCTGATGACAAAGCCGTACTGGAGCATGCGCAAGTCCTGCATGTGTTCGCGAAGCCACTCCACGTAACGTTCGGCTTCCTCACCAAAACCGTCCAGCAAACCGGCGGACACCGAGGAGGGGGTGATGATCTGGGGTTTGTGCGCCTGAATGCGGCCTTCCCGGATCCGAACCTTGTTCACGTTGTCCATCAGTTCGCTGACCATGTGGTAATGCAATACGGTAGCTCCGAAGGTTTCCAGACGGCGCGAGGGCATCAACACAATGCGCGTGCTGTTGATCGCATACCATATATCCGATTGACTAGGCGGCTTCATGAACGACCATGATATCAGGCTCATGTGCAGGGAGACAATCAGAAACAGGGGTGTATCGATACGAACCGAAGAGGGTGGTTTTAGTTTGCCGGGCCGCTGATAAACGATAGAATTACGCTTACTTTGTGTGCAGTCCTGAGAGGGTCAAACTGGGGGGGCGGAATACTTGTTCTAAGACGGAAGACGGTGTTCATGTTAACAAAAGAGACCTGTGAGACTTGCGGAATACCGGGGCGCACGGGAGGCGACGGGAAGCTGAAGGCGGTCCTGCTTGGCAATCAGGTGCGACTTCTCAGTTGCCCGGCATGTTCCCTGTTGTGGTGTTACGCAGGATATGGGCAGGGGGCAAGAGCGCCAAAAGGTGTAGTTTGGCCCTACACGATGTCCGACTGGCAGAGGGTCTATGATCTTGACGATGGCATCTCACTGCGCCAATGGCATCGCAATAGGATGAAAGAACTCAA
>JBIJCW010000250.1:0-2876 GCA_044344495.1 Kiritimatiellia bacterium
GGGGATGGGGAATGGTTAATGGTTGATGGTTAATGGTTGGTAAAAAGTTTGCCACGACGTTCACGACGGAATCGGTTGAAGAACGTCCGGAGCCAGAGGGCGGATTTGGGTTCGCGGGGTGATTCGTAGCCGCAATGGGGGCATTTGATGAGATGACAGCCGCCGCTGGAGGGGCAATGGCCACAGGCGGCGGTGGCGGCTTCCGGGTCGAACTGGCGCTGGCAGAAGGAACATTTCATGGGGGGGTGGGGAGGGTTCAGGGTTCGGGGTTCGGGAAAATGGAGTGGAGGTCGGAATTCAGAATCCAGCATTCAGGATCCAGAAGTTGGAAATAAGAGGCAACGTTGTTCGGTGTGCCCGATCGCATTCTGGATGTTGGATTCTGGATTCCAGACGTCATATTCCCACCAGTCCCAGTATAACATGGCTCAGGTAGCCGGTGCCGAAGGCGGTGATCAGTACGGCGGCGGAGATCCAGAGGGTTGTGCGGGTGCCCCGTTCCTTTTGCATGACCAGGAATTGGGCGACACAGGGGAGGAACAGGGTCAGGGTGATGGCGGCCACGGTCAGTTGGTGGATGGTCAGGCCGCCAGCCTTCTGGAGGTCATACAAGCCGGCGGCGCCATAGTCGCGCCGGAAGAAACCGAACAGGAAGGCCACGGCCGACTCAGCGGGGAGGCCGAGGAGGCGGACGACGGGGTGGAGCGCCCGGACCAGCATGTCGAAGATGCCGGTGATTTGTCCGAGCCAGATCAGGACGCTGGCGATGATAAAGGTGGGCAGGATTTCCTTGAAGTACCAGACCATGCGCGTGTAGGTCTTGATGGCGACGTTGCCGATCGAGGGGAGGCGCAGGGGTGGCAATTCCATGTAGAACATGGGGCGTTCGCCCGGCAGGAGTTTGGCGGCCAGCCCGCCAGCGAGGAGCATGATGACGAGGACGACAACCGCCCAGGCGGCCAGTGCGGCGGGGCTCGTGGAGAGCAGGCCGAGGATGACGCCGAGTTGGGCGGAGCAGGGGATGGCGAGAGCCAGCAGGATGGTGCAGATGATCCGTTCCCGTTTGGTTTCCAGCGTACGGGTGACCAGGGTGGCCATGGTATCGCAACCGAACCCCAGGACCAGGGGGATCACGGCGCGTCCGTTCAGTCCGATACGTTTGAAGCCGCGGTCCACCAGGAGGGCGAGGCGGGGCAGGTAACCGCTATCCTCGAGGATGGCGAAGGCGAGGAAGAAGGTGCCGACGATGGGGAAGATGATGGCGATGGCGTAGCGGAATCCGAGGGTGAAGACGCCGTAGTCGCCTGCCAGGAGGTCGCGGATGGGGGCCCAGGGGATGAAGGCCGCCTGGCGCTGGACCCAGGGGATGACGTGGCTATGGAAGACGTTGTTTTCGAGGAGATTGACGAGGGTGCCGGCGCCGAACTGGCCGACGAACTTATAGAGGGCGAAGTAGAGGACGAGGGCAACGAGCGGGTAGCCGGTGAGGGGGCGGGTGCAGAGGTGGTCCAGAAAGAGGCGTATGCGGTTGGGGGCGCGGTACGGGGTGGTGACGCAGTTTCCTGTGATGCGGGCGGCGTGGGCGCGGAGGGCGAGGGTGGCGTAGTAATGGGGTGAGTGGTTCAGGCGTGTGCGCGTGGCGGCGACGATGCCGAGGATATCGGCGGCGGCCTTTTCGCCCTTCTCGCGCACGAGGCGTTCGCGTTCACGGAGGTCGCCCTGCAGGATCAAGCCGGCGCGGGCCCGGGGGGCGACCGGACTGGAGGGGGAGAGGCGCCGGGCGATATCGATCATGGCGTCCTCGATGAGGGTTCCGTACCGGGTCATTTCCATGGAGGGGGGTACGGGGGTGGCGAGGGTTCTGATCAACTCCGTGACGCCTTCGCCGCTCAGGGAGGAGGTGGCCACGACGGGGATGCCGAGTTCGCGGGACAGGAGTTTGGTATCGATGCTGATGCCCAGGTCGCGGGCCTCGTCGATCATATTGACGGCCAGGATCAGGGGGATGCCGGTCTCGATCAACTGCAGGGTGAGACCGAGCATGCGTTCGAGGTTCTTGGCATCCAGCACATGAACGATGACGCGCACGTCGCCGGAGAAGAGCATATCGCTGGCGACGCGCTCTTCGTCGGTGATGGGGACGAGGCTATACATGCCCGGCGTGTCGATGATTTCCATGCGGGAGCCTGCGTGCAGGCAGTGGCCGCGGGAGATTTCCACGGTGGTTCCCGGGTAGTTTGAGACGGTGACGTACTTGCCGGTCAGTTTGTTGAACAGGGCGCTTTTGCCGACGTTGGGATTACCCACGAGGAGGACGAGGGGGGAGGGGGCAGGGTTCAGGGTTCTGGGTTCAGGGGCCATGGTTCAGGGTTCTGGGGTGAAGGGGCACGGTTATTTTCGGGATGCGGTGTTATTGAAAAATGTCTTCATTCGCATACGTAAGGGTGTGTATAGTACAGCGGTTAACAACCTGAAGCGAGCGGGAAAACATGGAACTGGCAGCACGGCAGTGTTCGGAATACGAGTATCTTGATGCGGGGGAAGGGAACCGGCTGGAGCGGTTCGGGGCGCATTTATTCAGCCGGCCATCGCCGGTGGCGTTATGGCGGCCCGAGCGTCCGGCGTTATGGGAGGACTGTGCGGGGGTTTACCACCGGAGCAGCACGGGAGGCGGGAACTGGAGTTTCAACCGGAAAGTGCCGGAGATGTGGCCGCTGACGTGGGATGATTTTGTGTTCCACATCAAGCCGACGGGGTTTGGTCATATGGGGCTGTTTCCGGAGCACACGTGTCATTGGGAGTGGGTGGAGAAGCAGGTGCGGGTGGGGGGCAAGCCGTGCCGGGTACTGCATTTGTTTGCGTACACGGGGGCGATG
>JBIJCW010000065.1:0-10390 GCA_044344495.1 Kiritimatiellia bacterium
GAGAAGAGTATTGATTTCTTCCGGCTCTTACCCCTGACCGCAAAACAGAAGATCGGCGGCATTCTGCTGGGACGCAATCTGGTGGTTCTGGGTCTGGCAATCGTCAACACACTGGCTCTATCCGTCTGTTCGCTGGCCAAGAGTGTAGATGGCAGACTCCTCATGGAGTTCCTTGCCTTCTCCTGGGCCGGGGGCATCGCCGTCATGCTATGTGCGCTTCTATCGGCCACGTACGAACGCCGCGGCCGAATGACCTCCGGACCCGTCCTCGTAATCATCCTGTCTGTCTTTTTCCTCCCATATGCGATCGGAATAGCCGCTAATTGGCACCAGATGTTTCCCAACGGCGCTTTCATATACTTCTTTGGATGGCAACTCCGCCTCTTTGTCTTCTTGACTCTTTTTGCCCTCTATTTCACGGCGTGGATGGTCATTGGAATCGTCCGCCGGTTCGAGAACGAGCGGGGCCCCCTCTTCACCCCCACAGGCGCGATTGGATGTCTGGTTGGCGCAGAAATTATTGCTATGGGATTGGCCTGGAAACATCTTCACAATGGTACTGTGGCTTTTGTTCCATTCTGGCTCGGAACCGGGAGCGTTGCTCTCACCATCGTGTTCGGCAGCCTGCGCAGCTGGGACGACTACAGCGAAACCTACAGTCGGACATTGAAAAGACCCGGTCTCACCATTGCCAACCTCTCCAATATGACTGTCGGATTCGGTTTGATACTACTTTGGTCGGCGTCTGCCTGCGGGGTGAACATCCTGGCCGGGATCCCAATTCCGTTTGGGGCTATCGTTGTTCTGGCCACATACGCCTTGGTCTTCGTTACCTTGATGGAATTCGGCGTAACCTATACTCCGCTCACAACGCGGGTCTACTTGCTGGCTGGCTTCGTAGCGGGACTTCACTGCATTCTCCCGTTAATCCTGGCGGGCATCATGGATTCACACACACCCATGCTTTACAGCCCTTTCGGTTATGTCATTGCCATCTGCGGCGCCGAGAAGACATCCGCCGCACCCGTCTTGGTCAATGCGGCACTGGTAATCCTCTTCGGTCTTTTGGCTCACCGCCGATACCGAGTCATCACGGCGGCAGATATCCCTTTGTCCCCTGAACACCAAGCGCCAAGTAAGTCACGAACCGACAACTCGTGATCACCAATCCACACATTGCCCAAACGGTCCATTACCTGTTTGAATGGGTGGCCTTGGCCACAGGCCTGCTCGTCTATCGCGCCACGCGCACCCATGGCCGCAACGCCCCCTTGATTGCCCCCGGTTCATTCGCCACTGTTGCCGGCTGCCTGCTGGGTGCCGCCATCGGCAACAAACTGGCGTTTCTGGCCGATGATCCGAATCTGTGGACCGGCCTCGCCTCCAAGCCCGCCGTATGGCTCCAGGGACAATCCATCGTCGGCGCCTTGCTCGGAGGCTGGATCGGCGTCGAGATAGGCAAACGCATCGCCGGCAACGGTTCCCGCACCGGCGACGATTACGTCGCCCCCATCCTCGCTGGCCTGATTATCGGTCGAATCGGCTGCTTCCTCGCCGGACTGCATGACGGCACCTATGGCCTCCCGACCCAACTCCCCTGGAGCGTCGACTTCGGCGACGGCATCCCGCGCCACCCAACCCAACTTTACGAATGCCTCCTGGCACTGCTCGCACTCATCACCTGGCCGCGCTGGCGCCTGCCTTTCTCCCACACTCCCGGACTGGCCTTCCGCGTCTTCATGCTGGGTTACCTCCTCTGGCGCATGGCCGTCGACATGCTCAAACCAATCCCCTACGCCTACACATGGGGCTTGTCCGGCCTCCAGTGGATCTGTATCTTCGGCACATTGGCCATCCTATTCGGATTGTCCAGGGACCATTGGAGAACACAAGATGCCCAAAGCCAACGCTAACACAAACCGCCATCCTTCGCCCTTCCTCCGAAGACTGGTTCTGCTGATCTGTTGCTCCGCCGCCGTGGGCGGACTCGGTTGCGCCACATGGCTCGCCACGTCCAAATCGAATCCCAACGCCTACAATCACTATAACAAGCCAATCTTAACGGACAGTATCTTTGCACTGGGCCGCCCCAACGAGGCAATGGCCAGGAAAATCGGCAACACCAACGCCATCGCCTTCCTCGGAAAACAGCACACCTACCTGCTGGTCGAGGGCGGAACGCAACTGAACAACATCACCCGCGAGTTGGAAGGCGTGGCTTTGACGCTGGGAGACGCACGGGGCCAACTCTTTCTCAAACAGAAAACCGTTTGGGGCCGTGTTTCGCTACACTTCACCCCCGAAAAGGGAATCACACCGCCTGGAGTCACGACAAACAAGTTGCTGGCCATGGGATTCAAGGCCGACCGGCGCGGCGCATATAGCCTGACCGTACCGGTGAAAGGCGTGGTCTGTCCACCGGCAAAACTGGACAAGCCCTTGCTGAATGAACTCAGCACCGTCCGGACTGTTGCCTTCTTCAACCCGCCGGATTCCTCCCCGCCACCGGACTTGGAGAAATTCATTATCGTCCCCCTGGCCGTCGTCCTCGACCTGGCCTTGACGCCCGTGTATCTACTCGGCTTCCTGTCGTTTGCCATCGGCGGGGGTTGATCCTCAGCTCATCTCAAGGAGTTCACGTGGTCCCAGACACATTGCCACCTTCCACCTTGCCGGAACATGGCCGCTCCGGATTCCTGATACTGGAAGCCACCACCAGCCTCTGCCCGCACTGCATGGAGCGTGTCAGCGCCGATATCACCGTCAGGAACCGGTCAGTTTATCTGCTCAAGCATTGCCCGATTCACGGCGAACAGGTTGAACTGCTGGAAAAGAACGCTGACTACTATCAGGCCCGTACCCTCTACGACAAACCCGGCACCGCCTCGAAACTTCAAACGCCATCCACCCGCGGTTGCCCCTTCGATTGCGGCCTCTGCCCGGAACACCGCCAGCACACCTGCATCGGCCTGATCGAAATCAACAGCGATTGCGAGCTTGCCTGTGTCGATTGCTACACCGGACATCACCCGGGCCGGACCCTGACGCTGGATGAGATCGGAGCCATGATGGATTTCTACCAGGACGCCGAGTCCGGCCGGGCGGAAGTGCTCCAGATCAGCGGCGGGGAACCCACCCGCCATCCACACATTCTGGACATCCTGCGAATGGCAAAGGATAAACACTTCAAATACATCTTACTCAACACCAACGGCCTCCGAATCGCCGACGACCAGTCATTCGTCAATGAACTCGCCCGGTTTCTGCCTCGATTCGAAATCTATCTCCAGTTCGACGGGCTTGAATCAGATACCCACTGCCGCCTGCGCGGTCACGACCTGAGGGCAACCAAGGAAAAGGCCATCGCCAACCTGGCGGCCGCCGCTATTCCCATGACCCTCGTGGCAACGATCCAGAAACACGTCAACGACCACGAGATCGGCGCAATCCTGGAGTACGGGGCGCGCACCCCCTTCGTCCGCGGCGTCAACTACCAGCCTTTGGCGTTCTTCAAGAGCACCAACCCAACCAACCTCCTCAACCGCGTCACCCTCACCGAAATCCTTGAGCAAATCGAAGCTCAAACCAGAGGCGACTTCCGCCTTTCGGACTTTGTGCCCCTGCCGTGTAACGTCGAACGGGTGGCGTTAACCTTTTGCTACCGCGATGGCCGACAATTGGTGCCCATCACCAGACAGTTCAACGTACGTGACCACCTCCCCGTCATCAACAACACCTTCGCCTTCGATGCCGACGAGTATTTCGCCCAGTCCGCCGGCGAGTCCTCGCTCTGCCAGTGCACCCGTCGACTTCTCGACCAACTGCGCCCCCTCCTCCCCAAGGCGTTCACCTCGCACACTGCAAACGAGAAAGCCATCCACTTCACCCGGAACATGTTCCGGATCAGCGTTTCGTCCTTTGTCGATATCTACAACTTTGACCTGCGCTCCATGCAAAAGGAGTGTGTCCACGTCATCACCCCCGACCTGCGACGCATCCCCTTCTCCGCCTACAACATGTTCCACAGGAAACCATGAATACCTTCCTTCGATTTTTTAAGCAATCCCCTCGCCCACCCGCCGACACTCTTCATCAGGTCGCATTCCTGATCATCAGCCTCTGCGTACTGGCCATCTTCTCCGCCGTGTTTGTGAACTTCATGGCCAGCCGCCGACATCAGGACGTGAAGAATGAAAAGAGAAGCCTCGTCGCCACCGGAACCATGACCCTCTTCTTTTTCTTCGTCTACACGCTCATCCACCGGCGGATCGGCACGGTCCCCATTGGCCAAGCGCCTCTCCAGTTCGGCATGGCTGTGATCGGCCTGAGCATCATCGTGTTCGGCTGCGCAGTCAACATCCTGGGCCGGCTGCACCTCGGAAAGAACTGGGCCAACCAAGCCACAATCTACAGGGATCAGAAACTGGTGGTCTCCGGTGTGTATGCGTTGGTACGCCACCCTCTCTATGCCTCCTTGATCTGGATGTTCTACGGGGCATGCCTCGTCTACGCCAACGTCGCCGCGTTCATGGCAACCTCACTGGTCTTCGTCCCGTTCATGCTCCACCGGGCACGACTGGAAGAGAATCTGCTGGCCAAAGAATTTGCTGACTATCCGGCGTACAGGCAACGCGTCGGCATGCTTGTTCCTAAGTTGTTCAAGGGAGAACCCATATGACAGTGAACCAATGCACACCCATTGACAAAGTCCCCATCCCGAAAGGCGCGTTTATCTTCTGCCGTTACACTATGGCCGCGCTTATCTGGTTGGCCTTCCTGCTAAAGATCAAGATCCTCGTGGCGGTTCTATTCATCATGCTGATACTCTCCGCCAGCCTGACCATCCGCCATGCGCCGCTGGTCTGGCTTTATACCGCAACACTTCACCGTTGGATCCGGACCCCCGACGAGTACCTCAGCGTCGGCGGCATGCGCGTTGCCCATTCCATGGGTGCGGTGTTTGCGGCGCTTTGCCTTGTCTTCCTCTACAGCGGACATGAGCGCATCGGCTGGTGGCTGACCTTCGCCTATTGCGTGGTGAAGAGCATCTCGGCCATCTGGGCCTGCCCCGTCTATAAACTCTACGCCTGCATGAAGAGCGGCGACTGCTGCACGTTCCTGAAGCGGAAAACGTGACACCCCGCACCGGACTCAGAACTCGATCATCGCCTTGACCACACCATCCCGATACCCGGCCACCACGTCAAAGGCCTCACGGGTCTGCCGGAACGGGTACCGGTGCGTGACCATCACGCCAACATCCACCTCCCGGCGGGCAATCATGTCCAGGGTGGGTTGAACACAATGGTTCTGGCGCCGGACATTCTGGATGCAAATCTCCTTGTGCCGTAACTTGTCGATCTTGAACGAAACCCGCTCCAGCGTCGGCGGAATGCCAACCACCATCAACTTGCCCCCCGGCTTGAGCAGTTCAATCCCCTGATCCAGCGCCTCCTGTTGCCCGCAACACTCAAACACCACATCCAATTGCGCCGGCTCCTGCCGGACAATCTCCCCAACCACATCGCCCCGCAACGGATTACCAATCCAGTAGGCTCCCATCTTCCGCGCCAGATCCAGCCGGGAATCAATCTTGTCGGTGACGAACACGCGCCCCACCCCCTGCGCCCGGGCCGCCAGCATCACACTCAACCCGATCGGACCGCTCCCCAGGATCCCCACATTGGCACCACGCATCGGAATGGACCCCTTCACCGCATACACCCCAATCGCCAGCGGCTCGGAAAGAGCCGCTTCATCATCGCTGATCGACGGCGGCAAAGGAAAGCAACTGGTCTCCGGCATCACCATATATTCCGAAAGACACCCCTCCGCCTGTTTCGGACATCCCAGAAACCGCAACTTCCGGCAGGTGTGCGGACGTCCCGCCCGACACTGGTCACATCCCCAGCACGGCATGGCCGGCTCAATCGCCACACGGTCACCCGGCCTGACCTTGGTCACCCGCACCCCAACCGCCTTCACCACCCCGGCCCCCTCATGCCCGACGCTAAACGGAAACTGCACCACCTGACTGCCGATCTTCCCTTCCGTGTAATAGTGCACATCGGACCCGCACACCCCTACCCGCGTCATCTGGATCAGCACATCGGTGTCCTGCGTCACCGCAGGCGTGGGCACCTCGTGCATTTCCATCGCTCGTATCCCCGTCAGTCGCATGGCTTTCATGATGAAGTCCTCTCAAACAATACACCCGGATTCAATACGTTCATCGGATCAAACACCCTTTTCACGGCGCGCATCTGTGCAATACCCGCCTCCCCGAACATCAACGCCAACAACGGCGTCTTCAGCTTGCCGATCCCATGCTCGGCGGATACGGACCCTCCCATGACCACCACGCGGCGCGCCCACGCCTGATACAGCGCCTTGCCGCAATCATACTCCGCCATCGTGCGCGGCAAAATGTTGACGTGGACATGGTTGTTGCCAATGTGCCCGAAGATGACCGACTCCAGACCGGCAGACGCCAGATCCGCCTCGTACATGGCCATCACCGGTTCCAAGGCGGCATCCGGCACGGACATGTCCGTCCCCAGCTTGGTAATGCCGCGCTCAGTCTTCTGCCGTTCCCCGATCAATGCATTGACGGACTCAGGGACCGCATGCCGGAAGGCCTTCTGGGTCTCCAGGTCATGCGGCGTGGTCGCATACCAACTATCCTCATCACTGCCCCCCACCGCCACCGCCGCCTCAAGCGCCGCCACCGCCGCCTTTTCCACGGCATCCCCGTCCGCCCCATGAAACTCCAGATAGATCGCCGTGTGATAGCGCGAAGGAAGTGACGGCACCGCCTCAGCCCCCCGCCCCTCCGCCTTCATGCGGCGCAACAGATTCAAGGTGTCGTGATTGAAATACTCGATGGCAACAGGCCGGACCGCCAGCCCTGACCGCCCGTTGACGGTTTCGCCCCGCGCCAACCGGGTAAAGGCCAATGCCGCCGCCCCGGACGGCAGGAACAACGTCAACCCGCCGACCGCGGCCGGTTGCGGAATCAGCCGGAGTTGCGCCTCGGTAATGATTCCAAGCGTGCCTTCCATCCCGATGAAGAGATCGATCAGATCCATTCCCTCCGCCGCGTAATATCCGGCCGCACTCTTGACCGGCGGCAACACGTACCCCGGCAGTAGCCCCCGGATCTCATGGCCGGATTCGGCGAGCAACGAAAACCGGCGTCCAACCGCCTGGCATTCGCCGCGGCGCAACGCCAGCACGGACCCGTCGGCCAACACCACGCGTAACGCCTCAATCCATTGCCGCGTGGGCCCATAGAAAAACGACATCGCTCCCGAGGCGTTGGTCGCCACCATCCCGCCAATCGAAGCCGTTGTTTCCGTCGGATCCGGCGGAAACAACATGCCCTTTTCCAGCGCAACGACCCGTAAATCCGCAAGACACACGCCCGGCTGAACCTTCAAGATGCCTTGATCCAACAAGCTCGCATCCATCCGATTCAGGCGACTGAGGTTGAGGACACACCCACCCGCCGGAACGGCGCCCCCCGCCACCCCGGTGCGGGCCCCTTGGACCGTGATGGAGCCCCCTTCCCTCGCCACTGCCGAAACAACCTCACACACCTCACCCTCATCCCCCGGAAACGCAATGGTTCCGGCTTTCCCGTTCAAACGGGACTCATCGTGCAGATAATCGAGATGCCGATCACCACAGGTCTGAATGAGGTCCGGATTCATAGTGCGCCGCAAAACCTAGCATCGCAGGGCCACCCGCACAAAACAAAAAGCCCGCAACGTCATGTGCACGTTGCGGGCCAGTCCGTAGTCCGTAGTCCGTAGTCCGTAGTCTGTAGTCCGTAGTCTGTAGTCCGCCCCCTTGCGCCCCTTACCCCTGCTGCCCCTGCTTCAAATCCTCATAGAACCGCGCCGTGCTGGTCATGATGTAGGGACTCAACCAGAGAAACCCGATGCCCAGCGTCAACAGGCACAACAGGGCCCATCCGAAGAAACGCCACTGCAGGCAGAAGTACTTCCACTTGTTCCCCTTCATCATCTTCTTGCTCCTCGTGATGGCCTCCCGGGGTCCGACGGTCGGGTCATCCCGAAGAATAAAGAACGTCATCGAATACGAGAGCGCCGCGATGATGCCGGGGATAATCAGCAGCAGGGCCCACAGGATTACAAACAGCGACATCAGGACATAGGCGCCCAACGCCGCCCCGAATCGTTTGAAACCGTCGAACATCATCCCGAACTCCGCCCCCTCCGAACGCGCAATGGTCAGGAAGACGATGGTCATACCCAAGGTCAGCGGTCCTCCGATCAGCAGGGAGATCACTATTCCCAGCAGCGGAATGACCTGCGCGACCATGCTGATGACCCCGGAGACCACCACAACCCCCACACCCAACCCCCAATTGCCGCGCAGACAATCCCGCGCCTGCGTCATCAAATCACGGTTCGGCGTCGTACTGGCAAAAGTCGAGCCATCCGACCACGCCATCACTGGCGGCGGCTGCGTCACTCCTGGAATCCCCGAACTGCGCAAACCCAATCCCGGCACAGTCGAGGCCTTGACCCATTGATTGCCCATGCTGGCATTCCACACCAGGTCATCTGGCTTCACCTTGCCATCACGAATCAGACCCTCAAGGATTTCCTGCTCCACGGGTCCAACCTGTTGTCCATTCACCGCATAGTACCATTGCATACCAGACTCCTTTTAGAAGGTTGTCTTCAAAAGTACCTAACAACCCGTTGAAAAACCAGTTCTTTATATGAACAGGGCGTATCTGGAAGGATAGTTCCCGCTTGCCTTCCCATCACGCCCTGTCACATTCTTGCGCTTCATTGGAAACGGAAATGACAGATCTCATCTCAGGATTCGTTGGGTTAATCCCCTTGGTCATGCTATTCATCGGACTGGGTTTCACGAAATGGCCCGCCCATGCTGTCGCCATGACGGCCGCTGCCACCTCCGCCCTGCTCGCCTGGTACGGCTGGCATGCCCCCCTCCCGCTCCTCGGCTCGGCCGCTTTCGAGGGAACCATCACCGCCTTATTCCCCATCCTGTGGGTCGTCCTCTCCGCCATCTTCATCTTTCTGGTCTGCACGGAAACCAAAGCTATCAACACCTTCCGCCGCTTCATCACCGCCATCACACCCGACCGGCCGGTTCAGGTCGTTCTAATCGCCTTCTGCCTGGGCGGCTTCCTTGAATCCGTAGCAGGCTTCGGTTCTGCCGTCGCCGTCCCCGCCGGCATGCTGATCATCCTCGGACTCGACCCCGTCCGCGCCACCGTGATCTGCCTCGTGGCTAACTCCGTCCCCGTGGCCTTCGGCGGCCTGGGGATCCCCATGTTCGCCTTGGCCAATGCGACCGGCCTGGATATCGCCATCCTGACCCGGCACGTGGCCCTCCAACTGGCCCTCTTCGCCGTCCTGGTCCCGGCCGTCCTGGTCCTCATGGCCAACGGCGGATGGCGCGGCTCCCGCCGCTCCCTGCTGGAAGCCCTCCTCATCGGCTTCGTCTTCTCAACAGCACAACTGCTCATCGCCTGGATCTCTGGTCCCGAACTGGTGGCCGTCGGCGGATCCCTGATTTCCCTGTTTGCTTATGTCGCCTACAGTCACGCCCTCCGGAGAAACGCGCCCGCCTCCCCACGCGAACCGGGCGAACCTTCCCTGTTCACCGCCACACTCCCCTTCATCGGTCTGCTCGTTCTCGTGATCGCCACCCGCCTGACCCCCCTTAAAGTCCTCCAGAAGCCCCCCTTCGTCCTGTCACTGGGGAGCGACGGCCATAGGATGTCCCTGGATCTGCTCACCACGCCGGGAACCCTCCTGATGATTTCCGGATTCATCGGCGCCATCGCGGGCGGCATGACCTTCAAGCGCACCCTGTACCTTGTCGGACAGGCCGCCGTGAAAATCCGGCGCACCGCCGTGGTCGTCCTCTCGATCCTGATCCTGGCAAAGATCATGACCTTCTCGGGCATGATCGCCTCCGTCGCCAGGATGCTCGCCACCGCCGTGGGCGCGTATTTCCCGCTCCTCTCGCCATGGCTCGGCGCCATCGGCACCTTTGTAACCGGCAGCGACACCTCGTCCAACATCCTGCTGGGGTCATTGCAGAAGCAAACCGCCATCAACACCGGTTACGACCCAGCCTGGCTTTCAGCCGCCAACACCTCGGGCGCCACCGCAGGCAAGATGATCTCCCCGCAAAGCATCTCGGTGGGAGCCTCAATCGCCGGCGTGGAATCACGACAGAACGAGATCCTGCGAACCACCATCGTCTACTGCGCAGGCTACCTCGTTCTTCTCAGCATAGTGATCTATCTCGGGACCCGCCTTGGTAATGGCTGAGGCTTCGTGGTCGCCAAACGTAGGCTCGGCGTCGCGGGAGCTCCGCC
>JBIJCW010000251.1:0-2864 GCA_044344495.1 Kiritimatiellia bacterium
CGTCTTGACGCCTCGGCGATTCTTGTGGTGTTGATGCCGGACAGTTTCAGCCTGAAGGAGCGTCCGCCGCACGCGATCGGCCGGTGGTCGTCCGACCTGTTCTACCTCCTGGGGGATCCGGCGGTTCGGAGCCGGGTGCCTGAGTCCTGTCGTGTGGACATGGTGGATCTGTCGCTCGAGGCGAATATTATCATGGGGACCCTGTGGCCGGCATGGCGGGTGCGATCGCTGCCAGCGGCGTTGTTGAGCAGGGATACGGCGCTGGGGTACTTTCTTGATCCGGACAACACGATGGCGTGGTTTGGACTGGTCAAGCCCCGCAAGCAACTGGTCAAGCGGCCTGTGCCCAAAGTGCCCGAGGAGGGTGATGAAGGGCGGGCCGCCGCGTTTCTGGATGTCTTGTGTCAAGCCGCACCCATCATCCATGTTGTGAACATGCCGTTACAGAGCCGGTTCCGGACGCAGGATCCCGCCGCGTGGCCGATGCTGGAGGGCCTCTGCCGCGCACGGGGTGTCAAGACCTGGAATTGGGCGGACCAGATACCGGAAGATGAATTTGGGGCCGCCATTGCCCACTTCACTGCCGACGGACACCGGCGCATGGCTGGAAGACTGACAGGGGTGCTGCCGTGACGTTCGTCTCAGTGGAGTTCGGCTTGCTGCTGGGATTCTGCCTGGCGTGCTACTTCTGGTTGCCATCACGGGGCCGTCTGCTGCTGTTGCTGGCGGCCAGTTACCTGTTCTACGCCTACTGGAAGCCCTGGTATGCGGTTCTTATCCTGTTTTCAACTAGTGTTGACTACTTCGCGGGCCGGATGATTGCGGCGACGAACCGGCAGGGGCAGAAGCGGCTGGCACTCGTGTTGAGCATCGGCACGAATCTCACGTTGCTCGGCTATTTCAAGTACATGAACTTCGGGTTGAAGGTGATTCACGGGGCGCTGGGTACATTGGCCGAGCCGCTGCCGCAGGCGCTGGACATCATCCTGCCGGTAGGCATTTCCTTCTACACGTTCCAGGGAATGTCGTATGCGATTGACGTCTATCGCGGGACCATTCCGGCGGAACGGGACTTTCCCTCCTTTGCGCTCTACATCTCCTTTTTTGCCCAACTGGTTGCCGGTCCCATTGAGCGGGCAGGGGACCTGCTGCCGCAACTCAAGAAATACCGGCCATATGACCCGGAACTTTTCGAGAGCGGCATACGACTTCTTCTCTGGGGTTTTGCCAAGAAACTGGTGGTCGCCGACCGCCTGCTGGAGGCGGCCCAACCGGTCATGCAGAATATGGCGCCCCAGACGGTGCCGGATATCCTTTTTGCCACCCTGGGGCTTTACGTGATGATCTACTTCGATTTCTCGGCCTACACGGACATGGCGCGCGGCACGGGAGCCCTTTTCGGGGTGCGCCTTGCCGAGAACTTCAACCTGCCGATGGCGGCGACGAGCATTGCGGATTTCTGGCGGCGATGGCACATGACCTTGTCCACCTGGGTTAAGGACTATGTGTACACGCCGTTGGGCGGGATGCACCCCAGGGGGTTGATGCATCAGGCACTGGCGCTATTGTTGACGATGGGGCTTGTCGGTCTCTGGCACGGCGCCAACTGGACTTTTGTCATCTGGGGGCTCCAGAACGGTGTGCTGATGGTGCTCTATCAGATCTATTTCCGGACCGTGCGGCGGCGCTGGCGGCGCAGTGCCTGGATCAATAGCGCTTGGTTCGCCTTTTTGGGGTGGTGCCTCACCACGTTGATGCATGCGGCGGGGATGGTGTGGTTCTTTTCGCCGACGTTATCACGCGCTCTTGACTATTTTGGGCGGTTTGTGACGCCGGAGGCATGGGCCATGCCGGCGCATGCGCCGACGGTGCCGGGCCTCTGCATCCTGGCATGCCTCTGGGGTTGGCATGCGGCAAGCGGGCGCTTGCATCCGATCGACTGGCTGGCCCGACAACCGGTACCGTTGCGGGCGACGTGCTATGCGTTGCTTCTATTCCTCATCATCGGATTAGGGGTGACGCAGGGGAGTACATTCGTCTATTTTCAGTTTTGAGCGAAAAGCATTTTTTCAATGACCTTGGCGAAACAACATCAACGGCATGTCGGCGGGCGGTTTTCCGCCGCCGCCCACACTTACACAGAGGCATCGCCGCTACAGGACCAGGTTGCCCGGACGGTCATCGGCATGGTGCCGGAGGGTTGGCGTCCGTCATCGATCCTGGATGCCGGATGCGGGCCGGGCCGCCTGCTTATGCTGGCGCGCCGTCGCTGGCCGGAGTCCACGATGGTGGGGGTGGACATTGCGGCCGGCATGATCCAGAAGGCGCGGTCCTTTTTTATCGGGGATTCGCGTGCCACGTTTGTGGAAGGGGACATGGCGACCTTTCAGAGTCCGGCAGGGTTTGATCTGATCATCAGCAGTAGTGCCCTGCATTGGATGCGGCCTTTTGCCCCCGGGTTGGCGCATGTGGCGGGTCAGTGCAGGGCGGGCGGCTTTCTGGCGGTGGGGATGATGCTGGACGGCACCCTTGGCGAACTGAGGGAGGCCCGGGAGGCCGTGGCGCCGCATAAGTCCGCGCCGGGCCGGTTGCCGACGCTGGGCGATGTGGAGGCGGTGGCGCAATCCCTGAAGGGGTATCGGGTGATGCGGATCGAGCGGGCCACGGAGTTGTATGAGGAGAGGACGGGAGCCGGGGTGTTGCGGTCGGTGCATGAAATGGGGGTGACCGGGGGGGATGTTTCGCGGGGCGAAGCACCACTAACCCGCGGCGAGATCAAGGCCCTGGCGGGGTGGTACGACCGGCATTACTCGACGCCGGGAGGGGTCCGCATGACGTTCGAAATCGGGTATTTGTTGCTACAG
>JBIJCW010000252.1:0-2846 GCA_044344495.1 Kiritimatiellia bacterium
CTTCCGATCTCCCACCGTCCCTGCCAGTTCCTCCCTCTGCGCCCGGCAGGACGCACACCCCTCCACATGCTCCTTGACCTGCGCCGCCAACCCCGCCTCCAACTCCCCGCGCACGTCGTCCACCAGCAACACTTCCACTTCAGCGCATTTCATGGCCGTTCCCCCCCGTTCCGGGATTCATCCGCCCGCTTCACCCACTGCCCCAGCTTCCTGACGGCATGATGAAGCAGACAACCCACATTCCCCTCGCTCCGCCCGGTTATCCTGCTGATCTCCTCATACGACAGTCCCTCCTGCAAGCGCAACAACACCACCTGCCGTTCCGGCTCCGATAACCGTCCCACCGCCGCCATCACCGCCTCGACCCTCCCGTCCCGCTCCCCCGGCGGATCCGCCTCCACCCGCTCCTCCGCCTGCCGCGCATGCAGGAACATCCGCCGCTTCTCCCTCCTCAAATGATCCACCGCCTCATTGTGCGTCACACGGTAAAGCCAGGATCGGATTGAGGCTGAAGGCTTCACCCCCGGCTGCCATTGCTTGAACAACTTGATGAAGACATTCTGGACCACATCCTGGGCGGTATGGGCATCGCCAACGATTCCGATGGCGTACCGTAAAAGGCAACTCTCATGCGTGGTAATGATATGTTCCATTTCCTGCTCCGGCGATTCAGCAGCATCCGGCCTTATCGAGCTTTTTCGAAGTTCTTGCACGTGCCCGATCCCCTCATTGAAGCGTTTCTATGGATACAACGTTTGCCGACCCGGCGATCTTCAGGAAAAATCACCACATCAGACGCCACCACACATAACCGAGGACAGGCCTGAACATAACCCCTTGCCAACTAACAGGAAAGAACAAAAGCTGCATGACACCACCTATCACCACTCACGTTCTGGACACGCACCCGCCGACTTGTTATCTTCGCCCACTTCATGAACAAGGATTCCGGACATCTTGACCCCTCCAGAACGCAGCACTTTCTTCGCTCCTCCTTGGGATCAACCCTCCTGCTGGCCGCCGCCGTCCTCCTCGCCCGCATCGTCTACCTCATCTGGGTCTGCCCCTACGAACTGGCCGCCGACGAAGCCCACTACTGGGAATGGTCACGCCGTCCCGATCTCTCCTACTACACCAAAGGACCCGGCGTCGCCTGGCTCCTCCATGCATCCACTTCCCTCTTCGGCATCAACGAATGGGCCGTCCGCCTCCCCGCCGCCTTCGCTTCCTTCGCCTGCGTAATCCTCCTGGCCCTGCTCGTCACCGCCGCCGTCCCGGCCCCCAACCGCCCACGCATCGCCTTCCTGTCCGCCGCCCTGTTCATGCTCGCTCCCGTCTTCCACGGAACCGCCCAGTTCATGACCATCGACGGACCCTACTACGCCTGCTGGCTCCTCGCCGCCTGGACCGCCTGGCGTCTCCACCGCGGCTCCTGTAACCCTTCCGGTTTCCTTCTGCTGGGTATGGCCATCGGGGTTGGCATGCTCTTCAAATACACCATCCTCCTCCTTCTCCCAGGCATCCTCTGGTTCCTCTTCCACCGCCACCCCCTGACCCCTGCACGCCGCTGGCTCGCCATCCTTGCCCTGCTGGTCGGCATCCTCCTCTGTTCCAGCCCGATCTTCATCTGGAACAGCCGCAACGGGTGGCCGACCCTCGCCCACCTTCTCGGTCATGCCGGCCTCCCCGGCGGCGACGTTCAACCCAGCCGCGGCTGGCACTACAACCCCCTCTGGACCGCTGGCTACCTGGTCTACCCCTTCCTCTTCCTCGGCCCACCCATGGGCATCCTGCTCGTCATGGCCCTCCGTGACGCCTGGCGCCACCGCCTCGACCATCCCGACCGCTGGGCCTTCGCCTCCTTTGCCATCCACACGTCCCTTCCCATCGTCGTCTTCTACCTCTTCCTGTCGCTCAAAACGGACATCGAGCTGAACTGGGTGGTCGCCGGTTACACCGTCCTGATCATTCCTATCGCCTGGTTCCTGAACGACCGCCTTACCGACTCCCCTGGCGCCGCCCGCCTCTGGCGCTGGACCCTCGGATTCGGTCTCGCCATGATCCTGCTGATTTCCTTCGGGAAATGGCCCCTGCAATGGGTCGCCACCCTCAAAATCGCCGGGCACCACATCCCCGCCGACCGCGCCCTGATCCGCGTCAGCGGACACAAGGTCATTGCCGACCGCGTCGGCAAACTTTCGCGCGCCATCGGCAGGCAAACCGGCCTTCAACCCTTCGTGGTGGCTTCCGGTTACAGCCGCGCCAGTCTCCTGGCTTTCTATATGCCCGACCACCCCAGCATCCGCTGCGCCAGCCCCCTGATGGGCGGACGCGAAAGCGCCTTCGACTACTTCGCCGATACCCGGCTTGACGATCCCGCCATCCTTGGCCGCCCCGCCATCCTGGTGGGTTCCACGGCCGCCACCTGGGATCAGGCGCTTTTCTTCGAGACCATCGTCCGCAGCGGCGCACCCAACCGTCTCTTCGCCGCCTACAACTACGGCGGCCCCGCCCGCGAACCCCACACCCGCTAATTCGACTTCAGAGATGCGCCCCTCTGCCCCCTTATCCCTCATTTCTTATTGATCCACCCCGCCCGCTATGACAAAGTACGGCCCGTTTTTCCAGTTCAGTCAAAACTTTAACAACAAAAAGGAGTCTCCATGCCCGCTAAAGGTAACATGCTGATCGGTCAAAGCGGCGGCCCCACGGTCGTCATCAACCAGAGCCTCGTTGGCGCCATCCTCCAGGCCAAACAGATGAAGGAAATCGGCGCCATCTACGGCACCCTGCACGGGATGAAGGGCATCCTCGAAGAGAACTTCATTGACCTTCGCCCGGACAAC
>JBIJCW010000253.1:0-2828 GCA_044344495.1 Kiritimatiellia bacterium
TCTTCTGTATTCTGACTTCTCTCTTGCAAACACCCCAGAGGGGTTTTGCAAGAGCCTCAATAAATTTGATTAGCCCATGCTCAGAGACATCGCAACCGCACCGGCCCGAGCAGGCCCGAGGGATCCTGGCTGAGGTAGCGGGAGAAGTCGTCCTTCAAGGCATAGACCAGCGTGTTGGTCACTTCGATGCGCAGCGTGTTATCGCCGGACTGTAGCGCAGCCGTCGCATCAAAGATGTACGGACGGCAGATCCGCGTTCCGAGCGCAGTCCCGTTCAGCCAGACTTGCGCCACTTCGCCGACCTCGCCCAAATCCAGGCATACATTCTCCCCGCCTGGTACGTTGGCAGTAAACCGCGTGTCATAACGGATCGTGCCGGAAAAATCGGGCAGCAGCCCCGGCTGGCACAGGTTGACCAGCCCATCCAGCGAGCGCCAGGGCGTGAACGCCGGGTACGCCTCGGAAACCGCCGTTGACACCTGCCACGGAGAAGGCTGCCAAGTAACCACGCGTCTCGCGTCGCTCCAGCGCGCCACAACCAGCGCTTCCGATACATCGCCGGACAGCAGAATGACGGACTCGTCGGGGCTGAGCGCAAGCTCCACGCGTCGGCCGGAATCTTCCTTACAGGCCGGCATCGCCGCCAGCCGATTGGCAAAGGGATCGTAGGCAACCACCCGCTCCGCGCCTTCCAGGTAAACCGAGGTGCGGATGGCTTTGTAGGGATCTTCGTTGAAGAACATCCAGACGGATAACCCGTCGTGGCGGTATTCATAACGCCGGAGGTAGGGCTCGCGGGAACTGGTCCGCACACCCGTCAACCCCCACGTCCGCAGCAATGCCGGGAGTGCCTCAAGTTCCGCCACGCAGGCATTCGGGTGTCTGCGCAACGTTTGCAACTCATCCCCTGTCGAAGCGACTTCCGTTATCGCCGACGGCCAATCCCGCACACACACGATTTTCACGCCCTGCTTCGCGAGCGAGAGTACTGTTGTCACAATCGCCCGCGGCAACCGCTGAGCCCATGGCACAATCAGGCATCCATAGGTTTCGTGGTTGATCCGGAGTTTGCCTTCACCCACACTCGCGCCACTGGCCAGCACATTGGCGGGCACAATATCGGCATCAAGCTGTGCCTGCATGAGCACGCGCATGGGCTCCTTGACGGACATGGTGTCGCCCGACCATTCCGCTTCGGCATGGTAAAGCACGGCGGCTTCCGCGATGTGCCGCCCGTCGCTCAGCAGGTGGCTCACCCGATTGGTGTATTCCATCAGCAGGCGGAAATGGCGATACTGCGGGTTCTTTCCGCAGGCATAGAAATGCGGCGGGCAGTCGGGGTCCGGGAACTCCTTGGCCGAGAAGGCATGCGGCACGTAGGTGTTGATCCCCCGAACCAGCATGTGGTCTGTGAGCCACTTCATCAGCCGCAATCCTGCGGTCCAACCGTAAGCACCGAAGATTTCGCACATGGCCCGTCCGTGTTTCTTCGGGTCGATATGCGCATGCGAGGCGCCGAGCTTGGCCAGCGCGTAGTGATAAAACTCGCCGTCGGCCGGGTCGCCGGACCAGGTGGCCCAATTGAACGCGCGCTGATCGAGCCCGGGGCGGATCTGCCCGAGCACCACATCAATGCCGCTCATGGTCTGACCGTCCATGGCGCGGAAGAAGTGGGGCGCGCTCGCCCCGAGGCGCGTATGGGCGTCGTTGTCCTCGATGATATGCCCGATATACTCCACGCCGCGTTCGACGCACCACGCGCCGATCTGCCCGGCGAAACATTCGCCGTACAAGCGGCTGACGAGATTCATGTAGGCATAGCGAACGGCCGGTGTCGCGGCGCCGCTGTCGTACCAGAGCCCCGGCAGGCTGGTGATCAGATCGCCGTCGAATTCCCGCGCGAGGTCGGACAGCAGGTCTTTCCGCCACGGCAGCACCAGGCCGGGGCGTCCAAGGGAGACGTTGTAGAGCCCGCCGCCGTTGCCAATGTTGGGCTCGTCGCTGAAGAAACCGGCAAAGGTCTGGCCGAAGTCACCTTTGTAGCGTGCATAGTGCGGCTCGTACACCGCCTCGATCAACACATGGGCCGAGGCGCGGTCAATGGGGTTGATGTAGTTGGGGTCCCCGCCCCCATACGGCGTCTGGACCAGCATGAACACGCGCCAATGGCCTGGCGGTATATCCCAGTACAAGCGTCCATCGATCACGCGCGTAGTTAGATCCATGGGCGTCGCGCCGGTCGATACGCCGGTCGGCGTCAGCGGCATGGCCACCACGGCCAGCAACCGGTCTTCGGCTGCGAATTGCCAGCCGTTGCCCGCCGTCGGCGCCCGCAGCCATCGCTCGATCAGGACCGAGGCGCCGGCCTGCGGACCCACCACGTCCAAGTGTCGTTCCGAAAGATAAATCTTCTTGTGCTCGGGAAACTTGTCGCGGATCCAGCCATTGGCAAAGCCGGTTGGAAAATGCGCGTCGTCCAGCACCCAGACCTTCATCCCCCGGCGTCGCGCCTCGTCCATGATGATGTCCATATCCTGCCACCACTGTGGGCCGCAGAAATCCGGGTGCGGACGCGACTCCACGCAGACCGCGCCGATGGACGCCTCGTTGATGCGCGCCATCTCCTCGCGAAGCACCGCCTCGCTCTCGCCATGCTGCCAAAAGAACGGGAGCAGGTGATTCCCGTGCCGGTTATCCAACACCTCCTGAATGCGTTGGTTCCCAATGATTGTCGCCGCGCGCATGGTTGTATCCTTTATCTATTGAGCCGCTTGCAAAACCCTGTTTTGCAAGCGGAGTGTTCAGGTGTCAGGTTTCGGGTATCAGGA
>JBIJCW010000254.1:0-2808 GCA_044344495.1 Kiritimatiellia bacterium
CGACTCGCACCAGGCAACGGCCGCGCCGGCGGCAAAGCCGATAAAGCTGACGGGCAGGGTTTGCCAATGGCCGAAGTCACCCCAGTCGGTGTTCAGGATTCCGCCCGCCCCGAATTCGAGGCCTGCCTGGGCGGCGGAGCGGTTGCTGCCGATGCCGGCCTCGTTGCAGCCTGTCAGTGTACACCATGTGGACGTGCCGGGCACACACCAGAAGGGAACCCCGGCGGCGGCCAGTTTTGCGCCGTGTTCCCGGTACGGGTAGAGCCGGTAATACCCCCAATCCGTATGGACCATTTCGCGATCCAGCGATCCGACCTGATCCGGGAAGTGGTTCCAGACCATATCGCCAAAGTAGAGAGTGGTCCGGCCATGCGAGGCCGCGAGTTCCTTCAGTTTGGCAAGATAGTCGAAATAGACGCGGCTCAGCCCCCGCCGCTCGACGTCCGACCGGCTGCGACCCTTGCCGAGTTCCCACGTTTCGTCGCCGCCGATGTGGAGGCGGCGGCTGGTGAAATTCGGGAGCAGTTCGGCGTAGAGTTCCGCGATCAGCGCGAGCGAGGCGGGCTGGGTCGGATCGAGGGTCGTCGCCGCGCGCCAGGAGCCGTCCGACCGCTGGAAGCCGTCCGGACATTCCGCCAGCGGCTTGTAGCGCGGATGCTTGAGCCAGCGCTCGAAATGGCCGAACGAGTTCTGGAAGGGCGTCAGTTCGATGAACCGCTCGCGGCAATAGGCATCGAGCGCGCGCACCTCCGCAGCCGTGAGCGGACTGGCCGCCGCCCATACGTCCCGGTGGTTCTGGTAGGCGAAGGTATGCTCCATGTAGAGTTCGAGATGATTGACCTTCCACTCCGCCAACATGTCGATCAGCATGAATAGCGTGTCCATCGTGGGCACCTTGTCGCGGCTGATGTCGAGCATTACGCCGCGGATCGGGATGTCCGGCGAATCCTCGATTTCACCGCAGGGGAGGGCATCGGGACAGAGGCGCACGAGCTGGCGCAGGGTCATGCGGCCGTAGAAGGCGCCAGCTGCATCGGCCGCCTCCATGCGGACGCCTTTTGGGGTGATGGACAGACGATAGCCCTGGGCGGGAATTCCGGGTGTGTCCGCACAAAGGCCGAATGGAATGGCCGGGACGGACGGATTTGTTTCGGATGTTGGGCGGCTGGATACCTTCAGGGAGCCGTCCGCACTTTTGAGGCGGCGCGGGCGAGGGAGTAGCGGGAGTTGGTCCAGAAGCTGCATGAACAAGGCCTTTTTTTGTGCGCTCTCGCGCCAGGCGCATTTCTTATCATTTATCTCATTCTGCGGGAAAGGATAATGTCGCCGCGAGCATGTGTTCATCGGCCCGTTGGGAAGCAGTCGAGGCTTGTCTTCGGCCCTGTTGATGGATACTATACCACCCTAAGTACACGACATCGCAAATACGGTGACGTATCCGACCATGTGGACGCCGGTGTCCCTACCGGCGTCTGACCGCGCTAGGGACAGCGCGGGCCACCTTGATGAATACGCAGCCGTATTTCTGACACCGTGTACGAAGCAATGGGATTTTGGAATGACTCCTGCGGATGGATATGAAGGCAAACGATACCAGTATCGGGGTGAAAGCGCCGCTTGATGAGGGGTTCCGCCCGATGGCGATCGCGCTCAGGGCGCAGAAGGAAGCGGCGCGCAGGGGGCAAGGCGCGACATTGGCGATTGCCTGGGAGCGCGACGGGGGGTGCGTGGCCCGGTATGATCTGGCGCTTCCGTCCAAGGACGAAGATGAACACGTCTTTCGCCTGGCGGAACGGGTGGTGAAGTTTGTGCTATGGGCGGGTGGCGGGTGGCGGCTCTTTCTGGCGGGACCGGACTGGCTTTGCCGGCGGATCGGAGCGGACTATGCCGCGGGGGGGCATCGCACCTTCGACGTGAATTTCATGAATCGCGTGTACGGGCGATCTGTCGAGGTGGTGACGCGTCGGATGGAGGAGATGCCCGGAGCGAAGGATGCGACGCTGACGGCGGGCGGACACCTCGATGGATGCCGGCTCGGGTTCGACCTCGGTGCGAGCGACTACAAGGTCAGTGCCGTGAATCAGGGCGAGGTCGTCTTCAGTGAAGAGCTGCACTGGACGCCCGGGACTCAGTCCGACCCGGACTACCATTTCAACAAACTGAATGAGGGCCTGAAACTGGCGGCCGGGCATCTGCCCCGCGTGGACGCGATCGGCGGCAGTACGGCAGGCTTGGTGGTGGCCAACCGGATCATGGTGGCGTCGTTGTTTCGCTCCGTTCCCGAGGCGCGGTTTGGAGATGCCCGCAATATTTTCCTCCGCATCCAGAAGGAGTGGCAGGTTCCGGTCGAGGTGGCCAACGATGGCGATGTGACGGCGCTGGCGGGGGCCCTGTCCATGGGGGTGAACGCCATCCTGGGGGTCGCGCTCGGGTCGAGCGAGGCAGGCGGCTATATTGACCGGGGCGGCCATTTGACCGGGCGCATCACGGAACTGGCTTTTGCCCCAGTCGATTTCAATCCCGCCGCCGCGGCGGACGAGTGGTCGGGAGATCACGGGGTTGGCGCCATGTATTTCTCGCAGCAGGCGGTGAACAAGCTGGCGCCGGCGGCCGGCTTTTGCTTTGAGGCCGGGATGCCCCTGCCTGAGCGGTTGAAAATGGTGCAGGAACGCATGAAGACCGGGGATGAGCGTACGCGGCGTCTCTACGAAACCATCGGGGTCTATCTCGGTTACACGGTGCCGTGGTACCGGGAGTTCTACGATTTTGACAGCATGATGATTCTGGGCCGCGTGACGTCGGGGCCGG
>JBIJCW010000069.1:0-10107 GCA_044344495.1 Kiritimatiellia bacterium
ATAGCGTCAATGGCCGCCTCGTTCGCGAAGCGGACAAACTCGCCCGCTCCAAGTGACGGGTACGCCGCCCTGATCTGCGGCAGAATCACGCAATAGAACCAAATCAGCCACATTTTAGCCGCATCCAGACGGCTCGGCAGGGACGCCTCGCCCTACCTGATTAATGTCAAGTGTTGCTTGAATAGGGCTTGAATTCATGCCGCGCAGGACTCCATGATGTCACCATCATGACTAGACACCCCCACACTGGCGGCAAGACTGCCACGACGTCGCTCGCCATCCTGGGCGGCGGCCCGGCCGGGCTCGCCGCCGGGTACTACGCCGCCCGCCATCAAGTCCCGTTCACTGTTTTCGAGGCTGCCCCGCACGTGGGCGGCAACTGCATCACCCTCCGGCATGGCGATTTCCTTATCGACTCCGGTGCCCACCGCCTGCATGACCAGGACCACGAGGCCACCCAATCACTCCAGTCCATGCTGGGAAGCCACCTGCGCCAGATCAACGTCCCCAGCCTGATCTATTCCCGGGGCAAGTTCATCGACTTTCCGCTTTCGCCCCTGAACCTCGCCCGTGGACTGGGCCTGCCCGCCTTCGCCACCGCGGGACTGGACCTCGTTCGCGCCAATCTTTCCACCGCACACCGCGGCCAGGACTTCGAATCCTTTGCCATCCGCACCTATGGACGTACCCTCGCCAACCGATTCCTCCTGAATTACTCCGAGAAACTATGGGGCGTCACCTGCCGAACCCTATCGCCTGGAGTCGCCGGAAAGCGCATGAAAGGCCTCTCCTTTAAGACGTTCGTCACCGAGTCCCTGTTTGGATCCAAAACCAAGACCCGCCACCTTGACGGCGCCTTCCACTACCCAACCCATGGCATCGGCATGATCCCCGACGCCCTCGCCGCCGCCTGCGGCCCCGCCAATGTGCGCTGCAATGCCCGCATCACCGGACTCTCCCACAATGGTTCCCGCATCACCACCGTCACCATCAACGACAACGAAACCAACCCTGTCAACCACGTCGTCAGCACCCTGCCCCTCGATCAGTTGACCACCCTGCTCTCCCCGCGCCTGCCGGATGAATGCCTCGCCCTGGCCAACCGCCTGCGTTACCGTCACGTCCTCCTCGTCGCCCTGTTCCTTGACCGTCCCTCCGTCACGTCGGCGGCCACTCTGTATTTCCCCGACCCTGAATTCCCCTTCACCCGCATCTATGAACCGCGCAACCGCAGCGTCACAATGGCACCGCCCGGAAAAACGTCCCTCGTGATCGAAGTCCCTTGCCAGGAAACCGACGCGGTGTGGACACTGCCCGACCGGGACCTCGTCAACCGCGTCACCACCCCCCTCCTGACCACCGGCCTGTTTGGAGCCGCGGATATCTTGGATAGCCGCGTGTATAGGATGCTGCGGGCCTATCCCGTTCTGGAGTCAGGCTTCGAGGAAAAACGCGACCAACTCCTGCAACACCTGGGCCGGTTTGACAACCTCTCCTTCTCGGGCCGCTGCGGACGCTTCGCCTATGCCCACCTCCATGACCTGATGCGTTGGGGCCGCGAGATTGTCGCCGCCATCCCCTGACCTCCGGCCTCAGTGGCCCGGGCGAACACCGTCCGGTTGCGGACGATCCTCACGCCAGTAGAGATTGTGCAGTGGATCCCGACGATAGATCGTGTTGAGTCCGCACTTACGCCAATGGATCAGGTTTGACGAAATCACCCGTGGCCTTTTCTCCGCCACCAGATCACACACATGGTAGTCCTCATACCGCCCCCCCGTCACAAGATTGTAGACGTCCAGATTCTTGCGGGGCGCAATCGAAAACCAGAAATAATGCAAATCGCGACGGAACAGATTGAAATCAATATTTCCATCGTGAACATAGTCCCCCGGCGCCGTGCGACGCACCACATAATCCACCAGAATCCTCTGATCCTTGTTAAAGCACGTCTGGAAGGACAACAAATCCTTCACCGGCCGGTAAGCCGCCAGACCGATAATCGCCACTCCCAGCACCAGCCCCCTTGAACCCACCCACTCCACAAGACGCACAAGGAAACAAGCGACCGCAATGGCCAGCATAACCGCGGCCGGCATGAAATACTGTTGCCACGGCGTCTTGACCCCCAGCACATACAGGAACAGCATCAGCCCCGAACCTGCTATAAAGCCAACCTTGCGGTTCACGCGCAGCGAGCAAACCCCATGAACAGCCCCCGTCGCCATGAGAACAAAATGCACGGCATTCGCGTTCCATGCCGGCCTGAGCACTTCCCAAGGCGAGAACGAATACAGTTTCCGCGTGTGCATCAAAACGGCTGTGAGCCAATAATCACCCAGTGCCCCCTGACTGGCCACATAGCCGAGCACCAGCACCGGCCCCACCGCCAAACACATCAGGAACAGGAAAACCGACCGCCACCCAACCTCGCGCCGCACCGCCATGACGGCAAGGGCCAGTGACAACACGCCATGGAATACAACCGCTTTCTGCAGGAATAGGAATGACGCCGAGGCAAACAGGCCACTCACCACCAGATCACGCCGCGCCGCTGAGTCCAAGAACCGCACAAAGAAATAGACCGCCATCATCCCCATCAGGACCATGGGACCATCCGGCCTGATTTCAACGGACTTGGATATGAACAGGACCGAAGACAATAACAACGGAAAACAAAACCAGCCCGCCAGTCTACGTCCCGACACCACGACCGCGATCACCGAGGCCGTCAACGCAACCATCAACGTCACCCCAAACATCACCACGCGCAGGAACAGCAAAACTCCCGTCTGATCGCCCGCCAGCCGCAACACCGGAGCGATCAAGTACCACAGTAGCGGATTATGATTCTGGAAGAAATCCCGGTACGGAACATCGCCTTGCGCCACATACCATGCGCTGTGAACATGTTCGAACTCATCATGATCGAACTCCTTGTTCAGGGCGAGGCAGAGGACCAGATAGACCAGCACAGCGCACAACAAGCCAAACGACACAACAGCAAATCTGGATAGCAGCATATATCTTCCTCGGACTATACATTACCCTCTTATAAGGGTATTACCTCTTTCCCCTACCGCATATAACCACGCTCGCATGGCCCGCCTCCCTTTTCCCGTTAGGACTCTACCAGAGGAGAAAACCTCCTTTTCTGGCGACTCAATGGGTGGCGTCCCCACTCCCTCCTGACGTCAATGAACGTCTATCCCAGCCCGCATCATTAGACTGTGCGCCAACGTCGGCAGGATAACCGCCAGGTACTCTTCGACCGCCCTCGGACTTCCCGGCAGCGTGTAAACCAGCGCCGACCCCATCACCCCCGCCACAGCACGACTCAACAGGGCCGATGGCATGGCCTGCCCGTACTTCAACCGGATGAATTCCATGATTCCCGGGATCTCCTTGCTCAACAGGGGGCGAACGGTGTCAGGGGTAATATCCCTCGGCCCGATACCAGTTCCCCCGCTCGTGAAGACCAGGTCCACCTTGTCCGCCATGCACCTCCGCAGTTCCTGCCTCAATAATTCAGCGTCATCGGGCAGAATCATTGCCGTTACCGCCACACGCCAATGGCTACCGGCAAAATGCTTCTCCACTGCCGCCACAATGGCCGGTCCACTACGATCGGCATACTCACCCCGACTGGCTCGGTCACTAAGCGTGATGGTCCGGACATGCAAGTACCCTCCCTCGTGCGTAATGCCGTCGCCAGGACGGATTTGGCCACCTTGCACCACCTGCGCGAATACCCCCTGCTTCGGCATGATGCACGAACCCACTTCCTTGAATATCGCACACCCGTCCCCATGGCATTTCTTCCCAATCTGCGTCACCTCAAGCACCACCGCTCCGATCTGCAACCGGTCCCGCAGGCAGACCCGCTCAAGATCAAGCCCTTCCGTGGTGATGTTCTCGGCAAATTCACCCGGCTGAAACACCCGCCCCGATTCCGCGCCCAGTCTCACCATACTCTCCCGCGCCAACAGGCTTATCTGGCGATGCCAATTACCCCCATGCGCATCCCCCATGATCCCCGCCTCCACAACGGTTGCCATTGGAACCGGATGTTTGACAACCCCCTTTATGTCCGAAACGTTGACCGATACCACTGATCCAGCCTGGATCAACCCTTTGCCATCACTCATGCCTCACCTCGCGCCGCGCTATCCACCGGTTGCTTTGTCTTCTTCAGCAGATGGATGTCGGAAAGCAACATGGTCTTGTCCACGGCCTTGCACATATCGTAGACCGTGAGCAACGCCACAGTCACTGCCGTCAACGCCTCCATTTCAACCCCCGTCTGTCCGGTACACTTTACTTCGCTTTTCACGGAGATGCCGTTGCGACGCAGCTCCGCTGTAACCGCCACTTTCGACAAGGGAAGCAGATGACACAACGGAATCAGACCCGCCGTCTGTTTCGCCGCCTGAACACCGGCAAGTTCGGCGGTAAGCAATACATTGCCCTTGGCCAGCTTGTTGCCCTTGATCAGCCGGACGGTCGCCGGACGCAGGGCTATCCACCCACTGGCAGTCGCGACCCGGTGCGAAACAGCCTTGGACGAGACATCCACCATCCGCGGACGCTGTTGATCATCAATGTGGGTCATTTTCTTCATTATCGCTCTCCATATCACTCCTAGCCACCCAGGGCGTGGATACCCATGTCACTTCGCTTGCCGGACTGGGGTTTGTTCTCCACCGCCAACCGTAGCGCCGTCTCGATGCCGTATTCACGGATCGAATAGGATGTATTGCTGAACAAGCAGGGGAATATCCGCCCGTCGCTCGACAGACGCAAGCGGCTGCAGGCATCACAATGTCCGCCGCTACCGCCAATCACCGGCCAGAACCGTCCGGCTTTCAGATCCATCCTGCGGATGAATCGCACCTCCAACCCGTACTCACGCCCGAAGGCGGCCACGGCGACCGCATCCGGCTCATCAGGCGATTCATTGATCACACAGTTCAACTTCATAACGTCAAAACCGGACTGCCGCGCCGCCTCGATCCCGGCAAGCACCTGCTGAACATCACCGATTCGCGTGATTTCCCTGAACCGGCCTGGATCCATCGCATCCAGGCTGATGTTGATCCGCCGAATCCCTGCCTCCCGTAAGGGCACGGCATACTCAGCAAGCAGCAAGCCGTTCGTGGTCATCGCCAGGTCGGCAATTCCGGGAATCCCAGCCAGCATGCGCACTAGATCCAGAATGCCGCGCCGCACCAACGGCTCACCCCCCGTCAACCGGACCTTGTCGACACCCATTTCTACCGCCTTGACGGTAACACTGTAGATCTCCTCGAAGGAAAGAATCTGGTCGCGGTCCATCAGCACCACCCCCTCGGCCGGACGGCAGTACCCGCACCTCAAGTTGCACAGGTCCGTGACGGATATCCGGAGATAATGGATACGCCGGTTAAATCGGTCGAACATGAACCCTGCTTCCTTTCTTCAACTCAACCGTGCCCTCGGGGATCACCAGCAGACCATCGGCGCGGGCGATCGCAAGCAGGTGGGCGCTCCCATGGTATTCCAGAGGCATCACCTTTCCCGGCCCCGTGAAGACAACCGGGATCGTGGTCTGCCGCCCGGTCCGCTTCAGGGCGAAGTCACTCTCCAGTTCGGCGGGGACTGCACACACCTTATACTCGTGCCCCATGAGCGCATAGAGGAAGGGTTTGAGCATCAACTCAAACACCACAAAGGTGGCCACCGGATTCCCCGGCATGCCACAGCAAACCCCGCCGGCGCCCACGCCAAAAACCATTGGCTTGCCCGGCTGCATGGCGACCCCTTGGAACAACAGGCGATACCCCGCCTCCTCCAGCACCCCGGGGACAAAATCGTAGACGCCGGCCGATACGCCGCCCGACACCAGGAGCACATCACTTTCCGCCCCCACCCGCAGTGCAGCCGCCAGAAGGTCATCACGCCGGTCCGCCACAATCCCGTGGTACACAGCCACCGCCCCCACGGATTGGATCTGCGCCGACAACTGGTGACTGTTCGTATTGCGAATTCCCGCCGCTGGTGGTTGTTCCCACGGCTCCACCAACTCGTCGCCTGTGGCCACCAGCCCGACTCTGGCACGGCGGTAGACAAGTACCCCCGGCTTCCCGATAGCGGCACACAGCACCCCCATTCGCGCCCCCGTCAAGACTGTTCCCCGACGCAACACAACGTCGCCGACTTTCACATCCTCCCCTCTGGGTGAAATATTCGACGCACGCCGTGCCCCGTCAACCCGGATGCGCCCCTCCCCGCCTATCTTGGTCTCCTCCACCATGGCAACCATATCCGCCCCTGCAGGGACAGGCGCCCCGGTCATGATCCTGGCGCATTGGCCAAGCCCGATGATCTTTCGGGGAACATGCCCGGCCGGAATCTCTTCGATGACTTCCAGTTCCCGTTCCAGATCCTCCCTCCGACAGGCAAACCCGTCCATGGCCGCACGGTTGAAGGGCGGCATGTCGACATCGCACACCACATCCTGCGCCAGAACCCGGCCACACGCCTCATGCAACGGCACCGTCTCTGTTCCAAGCGGACGCGCCACACTCATCATCATCTCAAAGGCCTTATCAAACGGGATCATGCTTGCACCCTCATTCCCTTATCCGGCACTGAAACCAGCGCCAACGCGGCATCCCGATAGTCCTCCATCGTGTTCACGTTGCGGTACCAGCCAGACTCGTCCATCCCGATATACTTCACCCGGACCGAAGTGAAAAGATCCGCCATCCGCCGCCCCCCGCAACTCAACACCTGTTCGGCCACAGTGCCTACTGACTTCCGATACACCGCCAGCAGAGGCTCGGGCCGCCCCCCCTGTGAAAGCGGCATGACAATGTCATTACCCTGCGCCGCATCAATCATCCGCATCAGGAAATGGGGATCCTGCATCGGAATATCGCAGGCCGTCACAACATTCAGTTCGTGCTTCGATGCCGCCAGACAGGAGCACAACCCCATCAGGGGCCCCATCCCCACCTCGCGATCCGGCACCACACGACACTGGAGAAACGCGAATTTACCACTGTCATCCGCCCCAATCAGCACCTCATCAACCCATGGCGCTACTTGCGCCACAATGTGCTGGATCATCGGACGCCCCGCCACAGGCAGGAAATTCTTATCCTGCCCCATCCGCCGGCTTTGCCCGCCGGCAAGGACAATCCCCGCCGCCTCCTGACGCATCCACCACCGTCCCGCCGAGAACGTGATTCGCTCGGTCGCCACTCCCCAGCCTCCTCCGTCGAAGATCAACGTCCGGTCCGCTTGCCCCATGACACGCCGGCAGGACGCCTTGACCTCTGCTCCACCATCCCGGAGAACCAGGAAGAGTCCCGGCGCCAGCACCTGACGCGCCGAATTGGATTCGATGACAACCGGTTGCCCCACCGGAAGTCGCCTGACCAGTTCACCCACCCCTTCGGCAAGATGCTCATGGCGCACCCGCAACCAGAAGACCCGGGCCGCGCCCGCCGTTAGGAGCCGCGTTGTATCCTTGTCCGGAGGCCCGTCATGCTCCTCCGTGAGTTGATAGTCCCCCTTGAAACTGCCGCAGACCCCGCAGCCGTCCGCGCCATGCGGACAGCTCCATTCCTCCTCATGAATCGTCGTGATTTTGACCGCCGTCACCGGGTGGATGGCCGCATGACGGCGGATCATTTCACACGCCAGCAAGGTCTTACCCACATTCCGGCCGCTGGATCCGATCATCAGGATATCCGGTCGATCAAACATCTACCGTTCCATCCTCCCTATCAGCACGTCAAGATGGCGTCGATACGCCACACCCAGAGATCGATTGACTTGATTCCGGTACTTTGCCCAGGCCTCGAGCAACTCCTCGCCAAAGCCCGTCAACACACTCCGACCGCCATCCGCCCCACCCCGCCTTTTGACAATGAGTGGTCTACCCAACGCCTCTTCAGTCAGCTTGATGTCACCCCAGGCTTTCCGGTAACTCCGGCCAAGGGACATCGCGGCCTTGCTGATCGAACCCTGCGTTTTGACAGCCGCAAGCAATCGCCACTTCCCCTCGCCAAAGACACCCTCATGGCCACCCGACAAAATGAACAACTTGGCGTGCGGCGTCATTCAGAAGCATCCCAACTGGCACTGACGGATCTTGATCTTCTCCTCGTCACAAAGCCGCCCTATCCGTTTCGGTGCCACGCCGGACTTCTCCGCCAGTTGCAGCAACCGGCGGCAGGATATCGTTTGTTTCCCGCCGCGCTTCACGGCAGCCTTGATCACCGCCTGTTTCACATCCCCGATTTTCATAGCCGGTCCTTTCTTGCGATATGTCCCTCCCGACATATCGCCGTCCTGTTTCCTGCAAGCAAACAAACGATTACGTTTAAAACACTTCGGGATAACCGATGTCGACGAAAAGAGCCTCAAGCCTGTTCTTATGCCCGGACTCCATATTCATCAGGTCTTCAAACAACGCCTTCACTTCAGGCGTCGTTGCCGCCTCACCCAGCGCCATATAAAGCATCACGGCCTGCTCTTCCTTCTTCATCGCCAATGCCACGGCATCCCGCAAGGGCATCGTCGTCGAAACCTCGGGTTGCACCTCGGTTTCCGCAACGTGATAGTCCGCTGCCGGCTTGAACTTGGCATGCACACCCGGTTCAACTTTCAACGTCATCAGCAGGCTCTTGTGACCCAGTTCCTCTTTCGCGAGCGCGTTGAAGACCTCCTGCACGGCCCGGTTCGTCGCCCGCCGGGCCAGATCGGCGTAAAACTTGTTGGCCGCATCCTCCCTGCCGATGGCCAGGTCGAAAATCTTGCCAAGATCCTGGTACGTCTTCATCTTCTGTTCCTCCATTGACTGCCTGTTTACGGTCTGGCCTGTCTCTGCACCGTTTGAATATACGGCGCCCCATCGGTCACTTTCTCGATCTTGATCGCACACGCCTTGTATTCAGGCGTCTCGGTCACGTCGTCATACGCATCGTTCGTGAGGACGTTGGCATGGGCCTCATGAAAATGGAAGGCACACCAGCAAACGCCCGGTGGCGAACGATCGGTCACCCACGCCTTGAGCGTAATGGTCCCCCGCCGACTGGTGGCCCTGACCATGTCGTTGGTCTGGATGTCCAGCCGCGCGGCATCGGCTGGACTGATTTCCATGAGCTCCTCGGAAAACATGTTCTCGAGACCGATCGAGTTCCGGGTCTGCGTCCCCGTGTGATAGTGCCACAACCGGCGCCCCGTGCTGAGCATGAACGGATACTCCTCGTCGGGCATCTCCGCAGGCAACCGGTGTTCCGTATGGCAGAACAACCCCTTCCCTCGCGCAAACTTCCCGTTCAGATGCAGGATCGGCGTCCCGGGATGCTCCAACGTCGGACACGGCCACTGGATCCCGATCGCATCGAGCCGGCTGTATGTGATCCCCGCCATGCTGGTGGCGGTTCTGCGCATATCCTCCCACACCCCCTCCGCCGAGGTGAACCGCAGGTCCACCCCCAGGCGTTTCCCCAACTCCTGCATGATCCACCAGGTGGGCCGCGCCTGACCCGGCGGATTCACCGCCTTGCGCAGTCGCTGGACCCGCCGTTCCAGGTTGGCGTAGGTCCCGTCGTCCTCATTAAAACACACGTCAGGCAGCACCACATCCGCCATGGCCGTTGTGAGATTCTCGAAGATATCCACCACCACCAGGAATTCGAGCGCCTTGAGTTCCTCAACCGTCTTGGCCATGTTCGGCTCGGTCTGGACCGTATTGTCGCCCACGCATAACAGGATCTTCGTTTCGCCGGTCGTTGCCTTGTGCAACATGGTGGGAATCCTATACCCGGGCTTCAACGAGAGGCCCTGCACCCCCCAGTCCCTGGCCATCTTTTCGGCGACACGCGGATCATCCACCGGTTGGTAGTTGTGGTAGACGTTCGGCAGGTCCCCCATGTCGCACGCGCCCTGCACATTATTCTGCCCCCGCAACGGGTTGACGCCGCCCCCGCGCTTCCCGAGGTGCCCCAATACCATCTGGAGATTGGCAATCGCCTTGACGTTGTCCGTCCCGCACGTGTGCTCTGTTATCCCAAGACAGTAGATAATATTGACGTTCTTGGCCGTCCCAAGGAT
>JBIJCW010000070.1:0-10063 GCA_044344495.1 Kiritimatiellia bacterium
CGCCAAACTCATGGGCACCCGCTACTCCTGCAAGAACAGTCAGAATCAAGGCGACCAGGCCCGGTACGCCTGTGCTAGCGACCAGATAATGAGACTAAAAACTGAGTGAAATGGGGTGACACTCCGGGCGGGAAGCCGAGTGAAGGAGTGTTACCAATGAATGCGAAGGTTGAAGCAGGAAGGCAGCAGACAGGAGCCGGAAGGAAGAAGAATGGGGAGGAGGAGCCCCCTAGGGGGCTCGCGCGGCCGGGTAAAAGGCGGGCCGTTTCCAGTGTGGCGCGGGCAGGCCAGGCGCATCGTCGCCCGGGACCTTACTCCTACGAAGTCCGGCGCCGTGCGGTGCAACTGCACTTGGAAGAAGGGCATATTGCAAAGGTTATTGCCCGCGAGATGGGGATCTCGATGGAGGCGATCTATGATTGGACCAAACTTTACCGTCAGTACGGGGAGCAGGGACTCAAAGGCAACGATGCCCGCAAGGGTGGTGGATCGAAGTTGCCGGTAGCGGTTCACGAGAAGATCACGGAACTGAAGCAGGCGGAACCGGAACATGGGGCGAGGCGGATCTCGCAGATATTGAGGCGGTTCTTCAGCCTCAAAGCCAGTCCCGAGACGGTGCGCCAGCACCTGAAGGAGACGGGGCTGACGGCACCCAAGCCGAAGGCCCGCAAGAAGCCGAAGGCGCCCCCGCGGCGCTTCGAGCGATCAACGCCCAACCAGATGTGGCAGAGTGACATCACGTACTTCCCGGTTCTGGGCAAGACGGCATACATCATTGGGTTTATCGATGATTATTCGCGGTATATCACCGGGCTGGGGGTGTACCGGAGCCAGCCCAGCGCCTATGTGGTGGAGATCTACCGTGAGGCGGTGGCGGCGTACGGGGCGCCCAAGGAGATGCTCACGGACAACGGGCGGCAGTACGCCAGTTGGCGAGGTGTCACGAAGTTCCAGCAGGAACTCAAGCGGGACCACGTCCACCACATCCGCAGTTCCCCGCATCATCCCATGACGTTGGGAAAGATCGAGCGGTTCTGGAAGTCGCTCAAGGACGAGTTCCTGATGCGGGCCCGTTTCGAGACGTTTGAAGAAGCGAGGGAACGGATTGGACTGTGGGTCAAGCACTACAACCATCGGCGACCCCACCAGTCGCTGGAGGGGATGTGTCCGGCGGACCGGTTTTTCTCAATCCAGAAGGAACTGCGGGAGGCGATCGAGCGTAGCGTGGCGAGCAACGTGGAGGAACTGGCCTTGCGGGGCAAGCCCGTGGAGCCGTTCTACATGGTGGGGCGCATGGGAGGTCAGAGTGTGGTGATCGAAACGGACAAGAAACGCATGAGTGTGCGGGTGGATGGCAAGCCGATGGATGGCGGCCAACCGTTGGTGTGCGAATTAGAGAAAGGAGCAGGACATGAAGCAGGAACAGGGACAGGACGCGGAAGGCAAGAAACACAGGCAGGCGAGCCGGGTGCACAGCGCGAAGGAGAAGGCGCAGGCGGTACTGTCGGTATGGAGCGGGCGGAGGAGTCCCTCGGCCCTGATGAAGGATCTGGGTGTGCCGTGGGTGGCGATCAACCAGTGGGAAAAACGGGCGATCTCCGGCATGCTCACGGCGCTGGATCCGACATGGAAACAGGGCGTGGAGGAACAGCCGATCCTGCCGAGGCGGGTGGAGAAGTTGATCGAGAAGGCGCTGAAACCCGGGGTCGCGAGCGAGGCGGTGGCGACGAACTGAGCACGAGGGAGGCCAATCATGAAAACAGCGGAAGTGGATCGATACGGGGTCGCGGAGAAATGCCGGGCGGTACTGGCGGTGTGGACGGGACGCAAGCAGGCGTCGGTGCTGTGCCGGGAGATGGGGGTGAGCGCCTCGTTGCTTTCCCAGTGGCAGGACCGGGCGCTTTCGGGCATGCTGGAGGCATTGGAGCCGCGGGGTACGAGGGCGGGGACCGAGGGGCCGGCGTTGCCCGTGCTGGTGAAGCGGTTGCTGGACCGCAAGGCACGGGCGCGGGAACTGGAGACCTTGGGCCGGGGCGTCAACCTGCGGCCACGCACAGTGCGTGGCCGGGCACCGTTGACGACGCCCGTGACCGCCGCCGCTCCCTGACCGGGGAGGTGAGAGACAGTGAGCGAGCAGGAGGATCTGAAAGCGCTGGAGCGCCAGGGGGTGATCCTGGCGGTGCTGGCGGGGCGGATGAGCGCCACGCAAGCGGCACAGGAACTCGGGGTCAGTCGCAAGACGTTCTACGAGTGGCAGGATCGGGCACTGGGAGCGATGCGCACCGCCTTGCGGGACCGGCCGGCGGGCCGGCCGTTGCATCCAGTGGATCCGGAGAAGGAACAGTTGAAGGCGGCGGTGGAAACCCTGGAGAAAGAGAGGAAGGTCCTGGAGAGCCGGCTCAGGATCCAACAGGTTGTCCGGGAAACCCTGGACGGCCTGCCGACGGAAACGTCACAACCTAAAAAAAAAGGAGCGGTGTGAGCAGATGATCATGATCGTGGAGCAGGCCAAGCAGGAGTTGAAGGCACCCTACCGGGCCGTGTGCCGGGAACTGGGGGTGTCCCGATCCAGCCTGATGCGGTGGAAGCGTCGCCGGAAGGCCGGGGTAGCCTTGGTGAACCACCCGGGTCCTGCCAAGGTCGAGCCGCTCAACCTTGCCGAACTCCACGATGAGATCTTGCGACTCGGCCATGGGCGGAAGCGCACCCGGGGAACGGGTGCGCTGTACGCCCGGCACCGCTCCGGGATATCACGGCGTGACCTCCACGCCCTGGTGGAGGCCACCCGCCGCGAGTTGCGCGAGGAGGAGCAGGCGCTGGAACGGCGGATCGAATGGCTGGCGCCGGGTCTGGTGTGGTCCATGGACGACACCAGGAAACACTGGCTGGAAGACCGCTTCGGGCATATGCATCTGGTGATGGATCTGGCCAGCCGCTACAACCTGCGGGCGCTGGGCGACGACGTGCAGGCGGATGGCGATCGGGTGGCCGTCAGTCTTGGCGAACTGTTCAAGCAGCATGGGCCGCCTCTGTTCATGAAGATGGACGGAGGCAGCAACTTCAAGCATCACGCCGTGCGTGAAGTTCTTGGCGAGTTCGGGGTCATCCCGTTGGTCTCGCCGCCGCATTACCCGCCCTATAACGGCGGGGTGGAAAGGGAACACCAGGTGATCCTGCTCCATCTCACCGGGCGGATCGGGGAGGGAAAGGTCAGTGCTCGTGAGCTGAAACTTGAAAGCGAAATTACGGGGCATGATGTGAATCACAAGCGCCGGCGAATCCTGGGCAACCGGACGGCCTGCCGCACACTGGAGGCCGGGCGGCCCCTGGTGCGCCAGTTCGGCCGCCGTCAGAGAAAGGAGGTGTTCGATGAAATCAAGGCGTTGACAGTTGACATTGCAGGGGAGTTGAACGAGCATACGAACGCACTGAGTGAGACCGCGTTCCGCTACGCGTCAGAAACATGGATGCAGTCAAACAACATGATACGTGTAACCCGAAACGGAGAAGTGTTACCCCTTTTTTACCGTTTTCAGTCCCATTAACTCCTTGGTCGCGCAGTCCCCTCATTGTAGAACTTCGCCCCCAGATATGCGGAATGGGGAGCATAGGTTGATGGTGACTCCACATTGGAATCCACTACCAGATTGTAGGCGGCAATGACCTCGATCCGCAATCCGTTGGCCGGGTTGGCGGCAAACCCAACTCCAACCCATGCCATGAACATTCCAATTGATAACGCCGTCATCAACCAACGGCCCACACCTCGCTTCACCCGTTCATGACTCATGTTTGCCCCCATTTTCACACAAAAGAAAAACCAGGCATGAAGGCACGAGCCAACAGACCTGTACAACTAAAACTGTTGCCCCCAAATCCTACCACCAAAATTCAGCTTCCGATTATGCCAACCTCCCAGAACAACACAAGAGAAAGCAGGGTTTTTTTCGTTAGATTCCTGTTTGCGACCGTCTCGTTGCATCGCTGATTAATGCCGTATTGTCGATCCCCGTGACCCCTTGTCAGCCTCATGCCAACCGCCTGAAGACGGCCCGCCTGCCCTCCCGTTTGGTCGGGAGCGGGCAGGCTCGGCAGGGACGCCTCGCCCACCTGCTTAACCTCAAGTGTTGCCTTCCCATTCGGGCAGGGCGAACCGTCCCGGTGAGCCGTTGTGGCGTGGGGACGAATTAGAACGAATTAGGGGCACGCCCTCAACATTCAACAACGCCTCCATTTTGCGGAATATTTGTTGGAGTGCTGCCTCTTTCCTTGCCCGTTGCTCCAACCGTTTTACACTGATCGACACAGTCGCATAGTCCATCCCGCCCGCCGCCCCATAAACTCATCGTCAGATTCCCCGGTCACCTTTTCCACCACCGCCAGAATATCACCCCACGCGATCACCCTCCGCTCAATTCCGCACGCCCCTTCCGCACCCCGGCATCATGATCGCCCGCCGAGGGATGCACATATCTGCATTAATATAGGCCAACCTTTGTCTGCTTTGACTCGTGACGATACAGTTCGCCATGTAGTCGTTTTTCCATCTAATTTCCGAACAGACTGATTATAAACACGTTACAACATGCCACCCGGCTTTGGCACACGACGTGCTAATACAACTCCGCATGAAATCAACACGCATGGTCGTCATGATCGTAGTCGTCGGGTTGGCAACGCTGGAAACGTCGATCGCCAGGAATATCGACTCCGTTGGGACGAGAACGACATCGGTTGGCTGGTTTGACAGGACGTTCGGCAATCTCTCCTGGGAATCCGCAATTGCGGGAACGACGTCACCCAAGAGTATCAGTTGGCAGGTCCGACGTCATGTCACGTACCAAATACCACAGGCGGAATCCTTCAAGAATGGCCAAACGACCTGGGAACGGGGTTACGGCGATTGCAAGGCCTTTGCCTATTGCGTAGCCGCCCTGTGCGAAGCCAAGGGCATCGCGTGCTGGGTATCGGTAGTTCGCCCAATCGGGGAACCTCTGGGGCACGCTGTGACAATGGGAGTGTGGCAAGGGAAGTTGTGGATGTCGAGCAACGGGATCTACGGCGAATTCAAGTCGATGGATGAGGCGTTGCAGGCGTTGGCCAACGTCAATGGATTCAAAGGCAAACCCCTCGAATTCATTCCATTTTCGCTGATGTAACAACAAAACAAAAAGGAAAAGACCATGAAAGCAACAAGACAACAGAAGAACTCGAATTACGGAACCGCCATCATCGCTTCAACCTGTCTCATCCTGTTGAGCCCCTTGACAGGACACGCTCAAAATGCGGACGAACAAGTGTTGACAGCCTCTGGCGCAGGTGATCTGAAGACGTTTACCGCGTTAGTGAAATCCGACGCTAGGTCAATCGCCGCCCAGGACCGCTATGGAATGCGCCCGCTGCACTGCGCGGCGAAGGCGGGACAGATCGCGATCATCAAGATACTTCTCGCGAATGGCGCCGATATTATGGCCCAGGACAACCGTGGCTGGACGGCTCTGCATCACGCCGTGGACAACAAACACGCCGAGGCAATGGAGTTGCTGATCGCGTACGGAGCGACAGTGGATGCTCGCAACACCATGCAATGGACTCCACTCCACCTGGCGGTGTTAAAAATGGACAAACCCATGGTTCTCGCGCTGATCAGTCGCGGGGCGGACGTCTATGCGAAAACCAGCCGCGAGTTCACTCCTTATAACCTGGCCGTGGACAGCGGAAAGCGGGACATCGCGGATCACCTCGTCGCCGCCATGGTTAATCATGACCAGCAAGCACAGCCGTTAAAGGTTGCCCTTTCATTGAATTAATCATGGCAGGGGAAGAGATACACTCTTCGACTCGTCAGAACGCAACTCGCAGCGGAAATCCATAGGAGGTGGATCGTGAATCCGAACATTGTTGCCCGGTCATTCTCCCTGTCATCATCCGGCACGCACCGGCAATTTGCCGTGGCACTGGTTCTGGTCTCCGTGATCCCCTTGCTGACCCTCTGGCGCGTGAATTCATCCCCTTCCTATCCGACAGGAAACGCCTGGACAGATATGGCGACGATCGCCCTGTCGCTCTGGGTCGCAGTCCTGGGTTTTATCCTGATCTCCAAATACCCGGCCAACATTACCCGCCTGAGGACTTACCTGGAGAACATGGCGGAAGGTGAATTTCCGGAAGCGGTTTCATTAATCCGGACAGAGAACGATATTCAGTCAATCGAATTCTCTTTGAATGTCATTCTGGGCCGTTTGAAAGAGCGGATCACATTGGTTGAGGCTGAAAAAGACGAAATCGAAAGGCAGTTGTATCAGGCGCAAAAGTTGGCCACATTGGGAAACTTGGCGGCCGGAATCGCCCATGAAATTAACGCCCCCGCTCAGTTTGTGGCGAACAATCTGTTTTTTCTAGAGGATTCAGTGAAGAAATTGGGGCGCGCGTTGGATTGCAAAACGTCGCGCACCCAGGCGCCAACCCTGGACACACCGGCGCTGGAACGCGAGTGCCTGCAGGCTATCGCTGAATCCATGGACGGACTGGGACAGGTCGTTGAACTGGGCGCGGCACTGAAGGGGTACATGCATCCCGGTTGCCATCAAACAAAACGCGAGACCAACCTGAACAAAGTCGTTGACGAAACCCTCATCCTGTCACGCAACATTTGGAAGAACGTTGCCACGATTCAGAAGGACTATGATCCCGGCTTGCCGTCTGTCCTCTGTTATGCGGGCGAACTTCGCCAGGCCGTCATGAACCTCATCATTAACGCGACCGACGCGATCGCTTCAAAGGGTGAGGGCCGAAGTCTTGCCAACGAAATCATAACCCTAAAAACCCGGCAGGAATCCGGAACCGTGACCATTTCGGTTACGGACACCGGGACAGGTATTCCGAAACAGGCACGGGATAAGATATTTGAACGCTTTTTCACAACCAAAGCACCCGGAAAAGGCACAGGTCTGGGTCTCGCACTGGCTTATTCAACGGTAGTGGAAAAACACGGAGGCACTATGTCGTTTGACACTGTGGAAGGTCAGGGCACAACATTTACCATCACGATCCCGATGGTGAGCAGCGAAGCAACATCAAACCCGACAGAAAGGCAACCACACGATGAATCAACTGATTAACATTTTGATTGTGGATGATGAACCCAAAGCCCGGTATGCCTTGGGACGGCTTTTTGCCATAATTGAAGGGGAGAAAACGTACCGCGTGTTTGGGGCCAGTGATGGCGCCAGTGCCGTGGAGGTTCTCTCCAGAGAACCCATCGATGCAGTCCTGCTCGACATTCAAATGCCGGGCGGGTCTGGTCTGGAGTGGTTACCTCGCTTGCTGGAGACGCGTCCGACGGCGGCGGTCATCATGGCCACCGGCGTGAGCGACGTGGATAAGGCGGTCCGCGCCATGAAAGACGGCGCAACCGATTATCTGCTCAAGGGGTCCATTTCACCCTGGGCCGTGGGGCAAATGATCACGAACGCCGTCGAGAAGGTCGCGCTTCGCAGAGAACTCCGACAGCAACAGGAACGACTTCGATTTCTGGAACGTCACCGCATCATGACTGAAAGTCTGGGCTCCGTGTGTCACCACATCAGCCAACCCATGACGATCCTGACCAGCTGCCTGGAGCTCATGAAGAACGAAGCCGGCCAAATCCCGGCAAGTGCGATGCTTGACGAATCCCTGGAAGCCGCGAACAGGGTAAACCTGCTTCTGGATAAATTCCAAAAACTGTGTTTATACAGTACAGAACCCTATCTTCACGGACATAATATTATTGCACTCACTCCGGCTGCGTGAGAAGTGCTCCTCAGGGCAGACATATCTAAATTCTGAAGGAATCAGAGGAATTTTAACACCCGCTGCGCTCAAGTCGCAAAGAACGCAAAGGGGAGAGACTGATCCCGCGTAAAGGCAGTTAGAAATATTTTCCTTTAAGCGAACCGTGGCGTTTATTTTGATGCCATGTACCCGTGGCAACGAAATAAACGCCACATTTGACCTTTGCGCACTTTGCGACTTGAGCGAAGCGGGTGTTAAAATCGACTTGGGATTTAGATGCGTCTGCCCCGTGGGCATCCTGGGGCAACCGCTACGGGGTGAGTAACGTCAGACGGTAGAATTTGGCGCGGCTAATGCCCATCTGTTGCGCAGCCGCTGAGACATTACCGTTTGCTTTCGCAAGGGCCCGCCGGGCCAGTAACCGCTCAGCCGCACGCAAATTCACTGGAATTTCATCGAACCCGGGCGCCGTCGCGCCTTCCTCCGCACGGTGGGTGTCCCCGGCAAGAGGCTTTTCCTGAAAATGAAGGTTTTCAGGAGCAATGCTTTTCCCGGCACATTCAATCAGCGCCCTTTCAATCCTGTTTTTTAATTCGCGCACATTCCCCGGAAAAAACTGTTTCTTCAGAAGAATGACGGTCTCCTCCTTGAAATCGGGGCAAGGCAATCCCATTTCCAGAGAGAGTTTCAGGGCAAAATGCCGGGCAAGTAACGGAATGTCCTCGGCGCGTTCGCGTAACGGGGGCAGAATAAAGGGAAAAGTGGCCAGGCGGTAGAAAAGATCGGATCGGAAGGTTCCGCTGGCTATTTTAGATTCCAAGGATGCGTTGGTCGCCGACACGATGCGCACATTTGTTTTCAAACCCTGGGTCGCACCAACCGGCACTACGATGCCGTCTTCCAAAACGCGCAACAGTTTTGCTTGTATGCTCAAGGGCATGTCGCCAATCTCATCCAGAAAGACGGTCCCTCTGTCCGCCATCTCGAAACAGCCCTTGCGATCCGCCGCCGCGCCGGTAAAGGCCCCGCGAACATGCCCAAACAGCATGGAATCGGCGAGTTCCGAGGGAACCGCAGCACAGTTCACCGCCACAAAAGGCCGGATGGAACGGTCGCTTCCGTAATGGATTGCGCGCGCCACCAACTCTTTGCCCGTGCCACTCTCACCGGTGATCAGGACTGAGGTATTGGGCGTCCGCTGTAGCATGCGGATATCGAGTAATATTTTATGGATGGCCGACGACGTGCCCACAAACGCTTCAATACCCCATCGCTCAGACTCCTGTCGCGTCATGAGTGATAACCGGTCAACCAGACCTTCCGCATTCTGGGCAATGGCCCGATAGTGAACAGTCCGCTTCACCGTCGCCAACAGGTCTTCCGGGGTGAACGGTTTTTCGAGAAAATCGAAGGCACCCAACCGTAGGGCCTGTATCGCCACATTCTTGTCCGCACTGCCGGTCATCACAATGACCTCAATCAACGGATTCTGTTCCTTGAGTATCTTAAGAAGGGCCAACCCATCGAGTCCACCGGGCATCTTAACATCGGTGATGACAATATCCGTCGGATTATCCAAAAACGCTGCCAGACCCTTTCTGGCATCCGTAAAGCACTGCACCGAACACTCTGCTGCACTCAAAAGGCCCTTGATCAACTCGCAAAAGCTGGCTTCGTCGTCAAAAACCGAAACGGATAAGCGCCGGGCTGACGACGGTTGAGGCGAGGTCATCTACCACACTCCTGACTATCCGCGCCGGGATGCCTGGGAAAGCCAATGACGACGGTGGTGAAATCCGGGACCGAGGTATCCACACTCATTCGGGCGCCATGCAACTCGGCGATCAGTCGGGCAGAATAGGCGCCGAGCCCAGTGCCGTGCTTTTTCCCTTCAGTCGAAAACTTCTGGAAGAAACGATCCCGGATGCTTTCCGGAACGGATCCCCGGTTTCGAAGGCTCACCTCCATCGGATCACCGTTTTTGAATCGAAAGATCACCGACTTGCCGGTTGGTGAAGCCTCCAGAGCGTTCTTCAGGAGGTTTCCGAGCATGGAGTAGTACAACAAAGGCTCACCCTGCACCACAAACACATCGGTCTTTGTGCAGGGATGGTCATCAATCCTCATGTCAACGGTAAGGTTCTTGGCCTTCATGAGCGTCGTGTGGTGACTATTGAGACTTGCATAATATAGGAATGACTAGATCACAAAGAAAACTCGGCTTGTTTCCAGAAAGCCCGGACAAGGGAAGGGCGTTTTTGCATTCGTCGCAACGCCTTTCGAGCAT
>JBIJCW010000256.1:0-2723 GCA_044344495.1 Kiritimatiellia bacterium
GATGATGGAGGCGTCGGTGCCTGATGCACTGGTGGTGGATTTGATCATGCCGGAGATGGATGGATCCGCGTTGATCCACCGGATCAGGGCGGATGACCGTTACCGGCATCTGCCGGTGGTGATTGTGACGGGACGGGATTTGACGGTTGCTGAACGGCAGGCTTTGCGGTTGCAGGCCGTTGATGTGCTGCCGAAGTCCGGTGGGATGGAAACTGAGCTTCTGCGGGTCTTGGGGCAGGTGTTTGCGGCGAAGGACGACAGGTTGGGCTGAGGTGAGTATTGGGAATTATCTGATAAAAGGAGGCCGTCTGGCATTTTCTTGTCAGACGGCTTGATTCGTGGCGAGTGGCGTGTAGTATGAATCCGTTTTTAAGCTGTCGGCCCAAAGCCGGGAAAGGAACGAGAACTATGAGTTTGGCGAAGGAATTCAAAGAGTTCGCGATGCGCGGGAATGTGATGGACATGGCGGTTGGTATCATTATTGGTGGGGCTTTCGGCAAGATTGTCTCGTCGCTGGTGACGGATATCCTGATGCCGCCTATCGGCAAGTTGACGGGGGGTGTTGATTTTGCCGAACTCTTTGTGGTGATTGGCGGGGGGACGTACGAGACCCTGGCCAAAGCCAAGGAGGCGGGCGCCGTGACGATCAACTACGGGTTGTTCATCAATGCGACGATCAACTTTGTGATTGTTGCCTTTGCGATCTTCCTGATGATCAAGGGAATGAATGCCATGAAGCGCAAGGAGGCGGAGAAGGCCGCAGCACCGGCGCCGACGCCGGAGGATGTGAAGTTGCTGACGGAGATCCGGGATTTGTTGAAGAAGTGAAGGGGGGGTGGGGTCGAATGGGAATGGTAAATGGTTGATGGTAAATGGAGTATCACCGGGAGGAACGGTTATGAAAGCAATGATGATGACAGTGGTTTGTTTGGTGGCGGTATCGGTGTTGGCGCAGGAGAAGGTGGCTCCGGTGTGGGCGACGAGTGCCTCGGCGGGGGCCAATCTGGCGCGGGGGAATACCAAGTCGACCCTGCTGAATGGCGGTATTATTTCCGAGGCCAAGTCAGGGAACAACGAGGCCAGGGTGGGGGTTGAGGCAAACTTCGGCGAGACGGAGATTGTCGGTACCAACGGGGTCAAGGCGATGGATACCAACGTGCAAAATCTGCGGGGATTTGCCGAGTATAGACGCCTCTGGGATGAGCGGGATTACGGCTATTTGAACGGCGAGATCCGGAACGACCAGATTGCCGATATTGATTACCGGCTGATGGTGGGGCCCGGTGTCGGTCGTTATTTTATCAAGAGTGATCAGCAGAAGTGTTCGGGTGAGATTGGTGCCACCTATATACAGGAGAAACTGGCGGGTGTGGAGGATGACACGGTGGCGTTGCGGCTGGCCCAGCGGTATGAGGTCAAGGTTGGGACCGGCGGCAAATTGTATGAGGCGGTGGAGTACCTGCCGTCACTGGATGATTTCGCGACCTTCCTGTTGAATGCCGAGGCGGGTGCGGAGGCGATGATGAGTGATCGGATGAGTCTGCGTCTGGCCGTTCAGGACAAATACAACAGTGATCCGGCGCCGGGAAAGAAGGAAAACGATTTCATTTTGATCGGCGGGTTGACGGTCAAGTTGTAGATGCGAGAGGCGAGTCAATTTGCGCGTCGGGTGTACGATGCGGTGGCGGAAATTCCCTCCGGTCGTGTTGCCACCTATCAACAGGTGGCGCTGCGAATCGGCTGCGGGTCTCCGCGGGCAGTGGGGCAGGCGTTGCGGGTGAATCCCTATGCGCCTGAAGTGCCGTGCCACCGGGTGATCGCCTCGGATCTGACGCCGGGCGGATTTCAGGGTTGCAGGGGCGGGGTGGCGCTCAAGCGGAAACTGGCGATGCTGTCGAAGGAAGGGGTTCGGTTTGTGGGGGGGAGGTTGGAGGATCCGAGGGTGTTGATGGAAAGTGAGGCGTGGGGGTTGATATGAGTTCGGAAGCATTGGATACGGGGCGTTATCAGGCGATGGACCGGCAGAGTGTCTGGCATCCCTACACCAAACAGTCAGTCGTTGAGGCGGCGCCTCTGCCGTTGATTACCCGGGGCGAAGGGGTTTATCTTTTCGACAGTACGGGCCGGCGCTACATGGACGCCATTTCCTCCTGGTGGGCCTGCAATCTCGGACATAATCATCCCCGGATTGTGGAGGCCATTGTCCGCCAGACGCGGGAATTGCAGCACAGTATTCTCGGGAATCTATCGCATCCGCGGGCTGTGGAGGCGGCGTCGCTGTTGGTGGACCTGTTTCCGGATGAGCGGCGGGTGATGTTTGCCAGTGACGGGTCCTGTGCCGTGGAAGTGGCGCTCAAGGTGGCGCTGCAGTACTGGCATAACGTGGGGCGGCCGCACAAGCAGAAGTTTGTGGCGCTCGACTTCGCCTACCATGGCGACACATTGGGGGCGGTGTCGGTGGGGTATCTGCCGCAGTTCCACGCGGCATTCAAGCCGGTGTTATTCCCGGTCTTCCAGTCGCCGTCGCCCTGTTGCGGCGCGTGTGCGTTCCATGAGTCGCCGGGGGTGTGCCTGGAGGAGTGCTTTGACACGATGCGGTTGATCTTTCGCGAACACGCGCACGAACTGGCCGCGGTGATTATCGAACCGATGTGCCAGGGGGCGGGCGGCATGCGGATCCACTCGGCGGAATACCTGAAACGGTTGGGCGCGTTGTGTGCCGA
>JBIJCW010000257.1:0-2718 GCA_044344495.1 Kiritimatiellia bacterium
TTCCGCGACTGACCGAGCACCAGGTCGGGATTCTCCGGATGGCGATGAAGACGATGGGGCATGCGATCACGGTGGTGCGGCAGAATCAGAAACTGGCCGAACGTATCAATGAATTGCAGGCGGGGGTGACAGGGGGGGTGGATTTGGGGCGGTTTCTTGAGGAGACGACCTGGACGAAGGATTCGTTGGCGCAGGCCGCCAGCGCGGCTGGCAACCGGCCGTTATTGGTTCATGTCGTTTGTGAACTCGTGAGGCAGCGGCCCGATCTTCCGCTCACAGTCAAGGAACTGGCTGTTGCCGCGCGTCTGACTCCGAATCACTTCACCACGCTGTTTCGCGAGCATGCGGGGATTGCCTTCAATGAGTACCTGACCGAACAGCGGATTGCCCGCTCCAAGAAGTTACTAAGGAACCCGACCATCAGCATCAGCGAAATTGCCAGGATGGTGGGTTATGACGACCCGGGTTATTTTGCCCGCCGGTTCCAGCAGAAGACGGGATTATCGCCGCGGGAGTGGCGGAATCGGCAGGCGGCCTTGAAGGATTCAGTCCCTTCGGAGGAGCCCCTGGATGGCAAGGGTGGAAGAGTCACCACAGGGGCTTCCAAGGTCGCCATTCGGCACTCCGCACAATCGTAGGTCTATCCGCTTTTTCTGTTTAACGGGAGATGTCAAACTCCAGAATTGATTAATTGCCTCGTATATCAGGAGATGAGGGATCTAATGTCCGGAAATTCAGGAATAGAAGAGATGGTGGGTGAGGTTCGGCGGATCATCGGGGATTCGCTGAAGCAGACATCCCTGTACAGTCATGTGGAACGCTTCGGGGCAACTGCGGGAGGCGGGAAGATGATTCGCGCGCGTCTGCTGCTGCGCGTGGGTAGTGTTTCGGGGGTCCCGCGTCCGGTGTTGTGCCGTGCCGCGGCGGCGGTGGAAATGCTGCATGCGGCCAGCCTGTTGCATGATGACATTGTGGATGGGGGAACCTGTCGTCGCGGGGAGCCGGCGCTGTGGGTCTCGGAGGGAACGCGTGCGGCCGTGCTTCTGGGGGACCTGATGGTGAGTCTGGCGGTGGAAGGGATACTGGAGTGTCAACCCTCGCATCTGCCGATTCTGATCAGCACCCTGCGCGAGATGTGTGATGCCGAGGCGGAGCAGGAATTTGAGGGGCCGGAGGCGGCCAGTCGCTCAACCTGGGAAATGTGTGTGAGCATTGCGCGCCGCAAGACCGGGAGTTTATTCGGGTTCGCCGCGGCCTGTGCGGGTGGATCGCAGACCCGGCTGGTGGAGGCCCTGCGCGAGTCCGGGTATGCCGTGGGGACCGCCTACCAGTTGGCTGATGATCTACTGGACACCTGTGCGGATCCCCGTTTGGCCGATAAGAGTCTTGGCACCGACGCGGCGACGGGGAAAGTGACGGCGGCCACCGCGTTTCTGGGTGAGGAAATTGATCCCCTGGAGCAAATGGCCTTACTTTTGCGGGAATCGGAAAGTGTGTTGGCCCCATGGCCGGAGATTCAACACGCGCTGCACGGGTATGTGCAGGAGGTGGTGGGGCCCCTGGTTGTCCGGTTCTCGGAGTGCAGTGCGCTGAAGGTGCCTGCTTGAGACAGCAACGTGCGCCAGCGTACGGGTGGCTGAGGGGCGGACGTGTCGGGATTGGCTGGGGGTGACCCATGGCGATGGTTACGGTAGGCGAACTCCTGGATCGCGTGATGGATTTTGAATCGCAGTTGACGGCGTATTACGCCGCGATCCGGGATGGTTCCCCGGACAATGGAGTCCGGTTGCTGACCTATTACCTTGCGAGGCACGGTCGGCGCCAGAGGGATGCGGTCTCATCGGTGGCGCCTGCCTTGTGGCAGGGGTTGCGTGCGATGGAACTCGATCAAGACCAGTCGCCGGGAGGTTCCGATGGATTGCGCCTGCCGGATGTTGATCCGTCGGCAGTCAGGGGCGAGGCGTTAATTGACGCTACCGTCCAATACGACAGGGAATTGATTGCCTTGTATAGGGCCATTCTGAAACTACCTCTGGATGGCGAGGTGCAGGTGGCGGTGGACGCCCTCATCCGGCAGGAGGAAGGCGACATCGTGATGCTAAAGAAAATGCTGGCCATGCACTATTTCTAATCTAAGGTAAACCTGCCATGGGAACATTCACATTAGAGACAGCCTCCACTTCAGGCGCAGCCGATCAGCGGCCTGCCGAGGTGGGCGGTCTGACGAGCTCCGTGCTCCTGCAGAATGCCCTTTGGTTTACCCGGATCCGGTGGATTGCGGTTGGGGTGTTAGGGGTATTTGGGGCGGCTGGAATCCTGCTGGGAGCAACGACGCTCGCGACATTCGGGGTGAGTCCTCCCGGCTTGTGGCCGTTTGGGTTGACCGGTATTCTTGCCGGGTTGAATCTGGCATCCATCCAGTGGATCGGCCGTCTCACTCCCCGGTCACCCTGGGGCGTGATTGCTTCGAACATCTGGTTTCAGGTGGTTACCGATCTTTCGGTGCTTACCGTACTGGTCTATCGTGTCGGGGCCATGGATACGGTCGTACCCTTTGCCTATCTGTTTCACATCACCCTGGCCTGCCTTTTCTTCGGGCGGCGCGACAGTTTTGTGGTCACCCTCCTGAGTGCGATCCTGTTTGTGGGGATGGTGATGTTGCAGGTGATGGGGGTCCTGATGCCGGCGAGTATCCTGGTGGGGGGTGGGGCACATGGA
>JBIJCW010000073.1:0-9819 GCA_044344495.1 Kiritimatiellia bacterium
TCCGGAACAGTAGCATCCCACAGAAATCCTAATCTTAATCGTAATCCTGTCCCAGAGTGGATTATGATTAAGATTACGAAGGAAAGTTCAACAATCCCAATCTCGCAAACGATTCATAAACATCAGCAAATACGGTGGTTCTTGAGCATGAAACGTCGCCCATGGGATGCTACTGAATTCAGCATCCAGAATCCAGAATCCAGAATCCAGAATCCGGAATGGAGAGAGGGGGTCAGGGAGTAATCGGTGGGATGAGGAAGTTGATGTAGGCGTTCCATATCGTCGGGCCCCAGAGGATCCAGATCAGGGCGGCCAGGGCGATATAGGGGCCGTAGGGGATGCGGCTCTGCATTTCCTTCTTGCCGACGGCGACCAGGCTGAGGCCCACCACGGCCCCGAGCAGTGAAGAGATCATGACCGTGAACAACACGGAAACCCAGCCCATATAGGCGCCGATGGCTCCCATCAACTTGACATCGCCGAAGCCCATGGCGTCCTTCTTGAAGATCAATTTCCCGAGAATGGCGATGCCCCAGAGCATGCCGAAGCCGGTGGCGGCGCCTATGAAGGAGGCGCCGAGTCCGCCGTAGTAGGAGGTCTGGTAGTGGAGGGCGGGCAGGAGGGCGCTCAGGAGGAGGCCGGAGACCATGCCGCCGATGGAGACGCGGTCGGGGATGATCATGTGTTCGAAATCCACAAAGGTGCCGAGGGTGAGGCCGAAGACGGCCAGCCAGTAGACGATCACGATGGAAAGGCTATGGATGGGAGCCAGGCCGAGGGGGCGGGGGTCCCCGGCGGGGCCGAGTTTGAGCCAGACGAGTACGAAAAGGATGGCCACAAGGGTTTCCACGATGAGATAGCGGGGGGAGATGCGGGTGGAGCAGTGGCGGCAGCGGGCGCGCAGGGCGAGGTAACTGGCGAGGGGGATGTTGTCGTACCAGGCGATGAGGTTGCCGCAGGCGGGGCAGTGGGAGCGGGGATGGATGACGGATTCCTCGCGCGGGATGCGATAGATGCAGACATTAAGAAAGCTGCCCATGCAGGCGCCGAACCAGAAAACCAGAGTTCCGGCGTAGAGTTGCCAGGGGAGTCCCATTTCAGCGAGTCCTTCAGCGATGTTCATAGTGCCTCGGGCGGGGTTTTATTTTTCAAGGTGTGAATCCTCAAGAAAGGCGTTGGTTGTCTTGTAGAAACTCAGCCAAGTGTTCTTGATGGCGATACTGGTGTCCACGCCGAAGGCAATCAGGAGTGCGGCGGCCAGGGAACGCAGGATGTATTGATCCGCCTGGGTGAAGAGATAGTAGAGGGAATAGCCGGGAATCAGGGCGCACAGGATGGCGTGGAAGGGGTCTTCGCCAAAGGCGTAGACGATTACGGAGACGTGGAGGAAGGCCAGGGCGCCGATGGCGCCGGTGATCAGCATGTCCAGGCGGGCGGCAGGCAGGGCCTTGGGCCAGTACCGGAGATAGCAGAAGATGAGGGTCAGGAGCACAAAGACGACCCAGGGCACGACGGTATGGGTCCAGGAGCTGAAGCGGCGGCGGCGGACGCGGCGGCGGATGGAGGGCATACTGGCTTGTACGGTTCCCAAGGTATTGCTGAGGGAGGCGGCTTGGGTGGGCGTGTGTTTACGGGAGCCGAACAGGCTGCGTCTCCTTGGGGGCGGGGGTGCCTGGAGAGGGGGAGGGGGCGGTGCCTCGCGGTGGAGTTGGAGTTTCGGACGGGCTGACTCAGTGCCTGCGGGCCTTTCCCTGGGGATGGCAACGATGGTTTTGCACTTCATGCAGGTCAGGGAATCCGCGGAAACGAATTCCGAAACGGCGATCAGGTTGCCGCAGGACCCGCAGGTGATGATGATGTCAGCCATGGCTCAGTATTATCACAGCTTTTTTCACTTGCGCAAGAGCATGTTATTAGAGATTATGCGCGGTTCATTACAGGTGGGCTGCGTGAACTCCGGGGGTCCGGAGGAATCGCGGGTCCGTGAAACATGTGTCAAAACACTAACAACAGACAAGTATGGCAAAAAAGCATAAAAAAGGCGCCACGGTAGTGGAAGAAAGCCCTGAGCGGGCCCAGATGGCGCGCATGTACGAGCAAACCCTCAAGGATTTTACGGAGGGTTCGATCATTCCCGGGAAAGTACTGGAAGTGCGTCCGGACGGCGTATTGGTGGATATCGGCTACAAGTCCGAGGGTATGATTTCCGCGCAGGAATTTGGTGACATGGCCACGGTGAACGTGGGGGATGTCTTCAATGTGTTGCTGGAAGGGATTGAGGACGATGAAGGCATGGTCATGCTCAGCAAGACCAGGGCCGAACAGCAGGAACGATGGAACAAGGTTCTCGAAACCTACAAGGAAGGCAGCATTGTCCAGGGCAAGGTGTACAGCCGTGTCAAGGGCGGGTTCATTGTTGACGTGGGGGGTGTGGAGTCGTTCCTGCCCGGTTCCCAGGCGGATGTGAGCCCGATGTCGGATCCCGACGGTCTTGTGAACCAGATGGTGGATTTCAAGATCATCAAGATCAACGACGATCGCCGCAATATCGTGTTGTCGCGGCGTGAGTTGATGGAGGATCGCCGTCGTGACCGCAAGCGCGAACTCCTGCAGGAGATCAAGGTGGGCCAGACCCGCAAGGGTGTGGTCAAGAACATCACCGATTTCGGTGTGTTTGTGGATCTGGACGGGATGGACGGCCTGTTGCACATCACGGACATGAGCTGGGGCCGGATCAATCATCCTTCCGAAGTGGCCAAGGTCGGCCAGGAACTCGAAGTGATGATTCTCGATGTGAACCTGGAGAAGGAGCGCGTGTCGCTGGGGTTGAAGCAGCGCATGGCGAATCCGTGGGACAACATTGGCGCCAAGTACCCGGTGGGCAGCCGCCTGCGCGGGAAGGTGGTTAATCTGGTGCCCTACGGCGCGTTCGTGGAAATCGAACAGGGCGTCGAGGGGCTGGTGCACGTTTCCGAGATTTCCTGGACCAAGCGGATTGCGCGGGCGAGCGACGTGCTGGCGGTCGGTCAGGAAGTGGACGTGGTGGTCCTCAACGTCAACAAGGAAGAGCAGAAGATTGCCCTGGGCATCCGTCAGACGGAAGAGAATCCGTGGGACGGGGTGCGCGAGCGTTATCCCATTGGCGCGCGGGTGCATGGCAAGGTGCGCAATCTGACCTCCTATGGTGCGTTTGTCGAGTTGGAGGAGGGGATTGACGGCATGGTGCATGTGTCCGACATGTCCTGGACGCGGAAGGTCAACCACCCGTCCGAGTTGCTCAAGAAGGGCGACGATGTGGCGGCGGTGGTTCTGGAAGTGGATCCTGACAACCAGCGCATCAGCCTCGGCCTCAAGCAGGCGCAGGAAGATCCGTGGTCGACGATTGCTTCACGCCTGAAGGTGGGGCAGATGGTGACCGGCAAGGTGACCAAGCTGGCTTCGTTCGGGGCCTTTGTGGAGATTGAGGAAGGCATTGACGGCCTTGTTCACGTCTCGCAGATCAGCGACGAGCGGGTGGAGAAGGTCAAGGATGTCCTGAAGGCGGGCCAGGAAGTCAAGGCGCGCATTGTCCGGATTGATCCGGTGGATCGCAAGATCGGCCTGAGTATCAAGGCGGCGAGCGTTCCGGATGACGAGTTCGAGGTCAAGGATGAGATGCTTGAGGGGTTGCGGCCCGGCGAGGATCTGGTTGACCTGGCGGGCGCCTTTGACGCTGCTTTTGGCGCGAAGGATGAGGAGTGGCATCCTGGCGGAAAGTCCGGGGGCGATTCCCAGAAGTAGAGCCGCCATTAAGGTGACGACAGCGGGGCGCTCCGGGTTACAGCGGGCGCCCCGTTTTTTTTATTTTCGATTTGGGGAGGAAGCGGGCCATGGCTAATGCAATCGAGGTGCTCAAGGCGCGGGGCTTATTCGAGGATGTGACGAGTCCCGAGATCATCAAGCATGTGGAGACGCCGACGGCGGTGTATGCGGGGTTTGATCCCACGTCCAACAGTCTGCAGGTCGGGAATTTTGTGACCATCATGGGGCTGGCGCATTTCCAGCGGTGCGGCCACAAGGTCATTGCCCTGGCGGGCGGGGCCACGGGGATGATCGGGGACCCTTCGGGCAAGGCGGATGAGCGCAAGCTGCTGACGCCTGATGAGGTTAACCGGAATCTGGAGGGGGTACGCGAGAACCTGTCGCGGTTCCTGGATTTTGATGACAAGCGGGCGCCTGCGCTGATTGTGAACAACAACGATTGGATGGCGAAGTTCACCTTCATTGATTTCCTGCGGGATATCGGCAAGCATTTCCGGATGGGGACGATGCTGGGCAAGGAGAGTGTTCGTGCCCGGATGGAGGGTGAATCCGGCATGAGTTACTGTGAGTTCAGTTACCAGTTGATCCAGGCGTATGACTTTCTGCACTTATGGGAGGCGGAAGGGTGCCGGCTGCAGATTGGCGGATCGGACCAGTGGGGGAATATCACGGCGGGGGTGGAACTGATCCGCCGGTTGCGCGGGGGTGAGGCTTACGGGATGACGTTCCCGATCATTTGCGACAGCAGTGGTCAGAAGTTTGGCAAGAGTGCGGGGAATGCGATCTATCTCGATCAGCGGAGGACCTCGTATTACGATTTTTACCAGTTCTTCATCCGGACGGAGGACAAGGATGTGATCCGGTTTCTTAAGATCTTCACTTTCCTGCCTTTGGCGGAAATCGAGGAGTTGGAGCGGGAGATGCTCAAGGCACCGGAGAAGCGTCTGCCGCAGAAGAAGCTGGCGGAGGTAATGACCCGGACAGTGCATGGGGAGGTCGGGGTGGCGACGGCGCAGAAGGCCAGCGAGGTATTATTCGGGGGTTCCATGGATGGCATGAAGGCGGATGATCTGATCAAGGTTTTCGCGAATGTGCCTTCACGGGAATTGCCGTTGGATTCCATTCGAGATGTGGGGTTTCTGGAGGTGGCGGTTGCTGCCGGCCTGTGCAAGAGCAAGGGTGAAGCCCGGCGATTGGTGATGGAGGGCGGTTTCTACATCAACAATATCCGGATGGCTGAACCCACGGGCAAGATCACCGGGGACATGCTGGTGGACGGTCGTGTGGTGGTGATGCGGGCGGGAAAGAAGAATTACTGTCTGGTTAAGTCAGTTAAACAAATTGAATCGTTGAAGAATGGCTAGTATTATTGATGTGATCAGGAGAACCTCATGACCGCCACATTGGTAAAAGAAAAAGCACATCGCCTTGTTGATCAAATGCCTGAGAATTCAACGTGGGATGATTTGATTCATGAAATTTATGTGCGCGAGGCCATAGAGCAGGGGCTTGTCGATAGCAAAGCAGGGCGCACTATGGAAGTCGGGGAATTGCGTGCCCAGTATGGACTTCAGAAATGAGCGTCCATTGGACGAAAACAGCTCAAGATCATTTAGCCGGAATCTACGGGTACATTGCTCAGAATTCCCCGGAATATGCTCAACACATGGTGGATCGCTTGACCCGAAGATCGGAGCAACTTGAAGCGTTTCCGCAATCCGGCAGAATCGTCCCAGAGTACCGGTTGGAGCAAATCCGCGAGGTGATTGAAGGCCCATACCGGATCATCTATCATATCAGAGCCGACCAGATTGATGTCTTGGCTGTCGTTCATGGGGCCAGAAATATTCTAAGCAATCAATAATTGCCGAACCTGCGCTGGCAAAATAGGTTTGTAAACTCGTTGCTAGAGGAGATCGTATGGAAATCGCACTGCCACTATATAAAATGACGGTTGCTGGCAAATTGCAATGAGCCACGAGTGGATTATTGTGGCGGGGGCGCGCGAGCACAACCTGCAGAACATCACGGTCCGGATTCCGCGGGGCCAGTTGACGGTGATCACGGGGTTAAGCGGGTCCGGGAAGTCGTCCCTGGCATTTGACACCCTGTTTGCCGAAGGGCAGCGCCGGTATGTCGAGAGTCTGTCGGCCTATGTGCGGCAGTTCATGGACCAGATGCAGAAGCCCGACGTGGACTACGTGGAGGGCTTGTCGCCCGCCATCTCGATCGAGCAGAGGACGGCCGGGGCCAATCCGCGTTCCATTGTGGCGACCACGACCGAGATTCACGACTACCTGCGGCTATTGTATGCGAACATCGGCCAGGTCCATTGTCCCCACTGCGGGCGGCTGGTGCAGGGGCAGGCGGCCGAGGGGATTGTGGAGAGTCTGCTCAAGTTGCCGGTCAGGACGAAAGTGGTGCTGTTGTCGCCCATGGTCCGGGGGAAGAAGGGGGCGCACGAGGCGGTGTTCGAGCGGGTGCGCAAGCAGGGATTTGTCAGGGTGCGTGTGGACGGCGAACTGGTGGAGGTCGAGTCAACGCCGGTACTCGACAAGAAGAAGGCGCATTCCATTGACGCGGTGGTGGACCGGTTGATTATCACCGGCAAGATCCGGTCGCGGCTGACGGATTCGGTGGAGCTGGCCTTGAAGCAGGGTGAGGGGGTGCTGATCGTCCTGTCCCAGGCCGAGGGACGCGAGGAATGGAGCGAGACCCTTTACTCGGAGAAGCATGCCTGCGTGGATTGCGGCATCAGTTTTGAAAAACTGACGGCGCGGCATTTCTCGTTCAACAGTCCTTACGGGGCCTGTCCGGAGTGCTCGGGACTGGGGACCAAGTTGGTGTTTGACGAGGAGTTGGTGGTTCCCAATACGGCGTTATCCCTTGAGGACGGGGCCATCCACGCATGGCGGCGCGGCGGGCGGCGGCTCATCATTTATTACAAGGGGTTGCTGAAGGCGCTGGCAAAGCACTACGGATTCAGTGTGGAGACGCCGTTTGCGAATCTTCCCGAGAAGATCCGCCGGGTTCTGCTTGAGGGATCGGGCGAGGAGAAGGTGGAGTTCGGGTACTGGCGAGGGGGCGCGTATCGCCACTACAGCAAGCCGTTCGAGGGGGTGATTCCGAATCTGCAGCGTCGTTACGAGGAGACGGACAGCGACTTCACCCGGCAGCGGTTGCGTGATTACATGGGCCGGCGGCCCTGTCCCTCCTGCCGGGGGGCGCGGATGAAGCCCGAGTCGCTGGCGTGTACGGTGGGGGGCAAGTCGATTGTGGACCTGACGCGGCTATCGGTGCGTGATGCGCTGGTTTTTATCGGGGGATTGGGGCTTTCGGCGCAGGAGCGGGCGATTGCGGGCGAGGTCCTCAAGGAGATTCACGAGCGGCTCCGGTTTCTGGCGGATGTGGGGTTGGATTACCTGACGCTGGAACGGGAGAGCGGGACGTTGTCGGGCGGGGAGGCGCAGCGGATCCGGCTGGCAACGCAGATCGGGTCGCGGCTGGTGGGGGTGTTGTATGTTTTGGATGAGCCGAGTATCGGGTTGCACCACCGCGACAACGAGCGGCTGGTGGCCACGCTCAAGCAACTGCGGGATGCGGGTAATACGGTGGTTGTGGTTGAGCATGACGAGGACACGATCCGGTCGGCGGACTACGTGATCGACCTGGGTCCAGGAGCGGGGCGGCATGGCGGGCAGGTCATGCATCAGGGAACGGTTTCCGAAATGCTTGTAAATCCCAAATCGTTGACAGCCAAGTATTTGAACGGAGAGGTTGTGATCGGTGTGCCTTCGCGGCGCAAGGCGCCGGGGAGCGGGTGGCTTCAGATTCACGGGTGTACGGAGAACAATCTCAAGGATATTTCGGTCAAGATTCCGCTGGGGTTACTGGTGTGTGTGACGGGGGTCTCGGGCAGCGGGAAGAGTACGCTGGTGGACGACATCCTGAGAAAGGCGTTATTCCGGCGGCTGCATGGGTCGCGGGATGTGCCGGGGGCGCATCGACGGATCCTGGGGGTTGAGAAGTTGGACAAGGTGATCGTGATCGACCAGTCGCCGATCGGGCGGACGCCGCGGAGTAATCCGGCGACGTACACGGGGGCGTTCAGTCCGATCCGTGATCTGTTTGCCGCATTGCCGATGGCGAAGGTGCGCGGCTATGGACCCGGCCGGTTCAGTTTCAACGTCAAGGGTGGTCGGTGTGACGCCTGCAAGGGGGATGGACTGATCAAGTTGGAGATGCATTTTCTGCCAGATGTTTATGTGACCTGCGAGCAATGTCAGGGATGGCGATACAACCGGGAGACGCTGGAGGTACGGTATGGGGGGAAGAACATTGCGGAGGTGCTCAACCTGACCATTGATGAGGCGCTTGATTTCTTCAGGAACGTGACGACGATTGAGCGGCGGTTGAAGGCTTTGTCGGAGGTGGGGCTGGGGTATATCCAACTCGGGCAGTCGGCGACGACCTTGTCGGGGGGCGAGGCGCAGCGGATGAAGCTGGCGGCGGAATTGAGCCGGCAGGCCACGGGGCGGACCCTGTATCTGCTGGATGAGCCGACCACGGGGTTGCACTTTGCCGACATCGAGCGGTTGCTGACGGTGCTGGAGCGGCTCAGGGAGGCGGGCAACACGGTGCTGGTGATCGAACATAATCTCGACGTGATCAAGCGTGGCGATTACATTATTGATCTGGGGCCCGAAGGCGGGGATGAGGGGGGGCGGATTGTGGTGGAAGGGACTCCGGAGCAGGTGGCGTTGTGCGAGGCGTCGCACACAGGGAAGGCATTGCGTCAGCCGCTCGGGCTTTGAGGGGGGCGTTGATTTCTGGAAGCATATGAAGGCATCATGGATCAAGGCATTGGTGATGGCGCTGGTGGTGGGTATTGGCCTGCCGCTGGTCGCCGATCCCGCGTCCGAGCGAGCGGCGCTGGTGGGGATTCGCGCCGCGTTGGAGGACGGGTTGTATGACCTGGCCGGGAAGCAATGCGGGGCGTTATTGCAGAAGATGGGGGGCGGGGCGCCGGAGCGGGGCGAAGCGGTGCTGCTGATGGCGCAGAGTCTGCATGGGCAGGGCCGTTACGGCGAGATGCTCAAGGTGTTGGGTGCCGATCCCGGCCGGTGGCGGACGGCGGAAGCAGGGGCGGCGGTCTATTGGCAGGCGGCGGCGAATTACGAGATGGGGGAATGGAGTGCGGGACTCAAGGCGCTGGAGGGGTTTGCCGCGCGGTTCCGGGGGAGTTCGTATGTGCCGCGGGCCGAGCGGTTGGAAGCCTGGTGCCAACTCAAGCGTGGCGACGTTCAGCAGGCGCTGGCGTCGTTTCAGAGGATTGACCGCGACTACGGCCGTTCAGCGGATGGGCCGGAGAACCTTTTGGAATGGGGTCAGGCATTGATGGCGAAGGGGGACTTTGCCGGGGCGCGTCCGATCTTTGAGAGGCTGACGGCGGGGGACCCGGCGTCGGGTGTGGTACAGGAAGGCCGGCTCTGGCTGGCCCAGGCGATATTTCGCGGTGGGCAGTGGGGTGTGGCCTGGAATCTCCTGAACGTGATGGCGACGGATGAGGGGGTCCGGCCGGATCGGCGGGCCCGTGCATGGCTGGTGCTGAGCGAAATCAACGGGGCGCAGACGAATTTTGAGGCGGCGGTCAAGTCGGCGGTACAGGGGGCGAGTCTGGCGCCGACGGAGCTTCTGCGGAATCGCGGCATGGCGCTGGAAGGCCGGTGGCTGATGAAAGCCGGGAAGGTGGACGAGGGGGCGGCGCGGATGAGGGCGGCGATCACGGCGGCGCCTGGGGACGTGGTGTCGGCGGGCCTGCAAATGGAGTTGGCGGGTGTTTTTCTTGAGCTTGGCCGGAACGAACGGGCGGCGGACGAATATCTGTACTATCTGGAAAGTTACACGAACGTGGCCGGGCGGATCATGGCGATGAAGGGGCGCGGGACGGCGTTGTGGGCGTTACGGCGTTATGCGGAATCGGCGGCCATGTATGAGAAGGCGGCCGGGCAGGCGAGC
>JBIJCW010000259.1:0-2682 GCA_044344495.1 Kiritimatiellia bacterium
GTATCATGTCCGCCTGCATGATCCGTCCAGCAAGGGTGTTCTGGTCGGGGATCTCCAATCCGTGGCCGGCGTGGGAAATGTGAATATGTTGATGCAACGAGCGACGGTGGAGATCTAGCGCATGGAACCGTATCACGTCAATAGAGGGGAAGGTCGTTGCCATCCTCGTGTGGTATGGAGCCGAATGAAGGCCTCCAGTCACAGTCTGATTTGGATGGCGGCGGCAGTGGTGGCGGTGTTTCTTTTTGTTTACGGGGCAGGCACAGGTGGCATGCCGGGGTATGTCGAGATCGTGGAGCATCCCGTGGCCTCCACTGAGGTGGGCCGGGTGGTTGGCGTGGACGTGGAGGTAGGCGATCGGGTGGTGGCCGGGCAGGTTGTGGCGCGGTTTGACACGGCGGTGATCGATGCCGAACTGGGGGCTGAACGGGCAATGTATGAGGAGATGCAGGACACGGTGCCGGGGCCTGCGCAGGTCGCCTTGCAGTGGCAGCGTCAGTTTGCGGGGGCGCTGTCGGTTGCGACTGGTGCCTTGGACGAGCAACGCCGACGACAATCCGAGGACCAGGCAGAGCTCGATGTATTGGCGAAGGAACTTGCACGGGTGGAGCCTTTGGTGGCGAAGGGGCTGATGGATGCCGAGCGGGTGAGCGGCACCCGTGCGCGTCATGCGGCGCTAAGCAAGGCGGTGGCGATGCATCCGCAGGCCATTGCCAACTTGCAGCAACGACTGGAAGAAACCCGGCGCCAGAATCAGGAGGCGCTGGAGACCTTAAAAGGGGGGCGGAGCGGAGTGAGCACGGGCACCAATCTGCAAGCCGTGGCACTGGCGCAGCGGGTGGCGGGGCTGGCGGCGCGGCAGCGCGAGTGTGTGCTACGCAGTCCAGCGAACGGCGTGATTTCACAGATCATGTTCCGGCCGGGTGATGTGGTCATGGCGGGAACCCCGGTCGTGATCATTGTCGAGCAACCATCCAGTCGTGTAATCGGATTTATGCCCGAAATCACGGCCCATGATGCGAAGACCGGGGACTTTGTGCGCGTGGAGCGGATGTATGAAGTCGGGGTGTCTTATGGTGCGAAAGTGTCGGCGTTGGAGCCGGCGGTACGGGGATTGCCCGGACAGGTCAATCCGGTGCCCGGCCGGGTGATGCGGGGGCGTCGTGTCTACTGTACCTTCGACGAATCAACTGACTTTTTGCCCGGGGAGACCGTGCAAATCATCCTTAATGTACCGTTCTGGGCACCAGCGGTTAATTTTATGGGCCGGTTTTCCCACCGCTAATGAACGAATCAGGCAACATCCATGACCGATGCACCGGTAGACGCTGGAATCGATGTGGTGTCGCTTCTCTAGTCGGTTTGATTTGCCTCATGTTGTGGGGCTGCCGGACATCGCGTGAAGTCGGTGCAGGCAGTGCGTACGTCGATCTGGGTATCTCACAGGAAAACAGTCCGGCGGCACCGGTGCACGCGGAAGTGCCGTTAAACTTGACGGCGCTGGTGAGTGCGGCGCGGCTTCACAACCCGGAACTGGTTGTCTTGCGGGAAGCCATGGAAGTCGCCCGTGCCGAGGCGATGACAGTGACCGGACTCCGGAATCCGGAATTGCGCGTTGAATACAGCGAGGGGGATCGGGTCACCGAACGGACCTGGTATGCGGACGGCGGCCGGGGGTCGGTTCCGGAATGGGCGCCGTTGGGATCATATCGTGGCCGGGTATCGGAATCGGATGGCATTCGCTACACACTACGTTTGTATCCTCCGAATCCCTGGTTGATGCGGATCCAGGGTGCCGGATCCAGAGCGCGTTTTGCAGCGGCAGCGGCCGACTTGCAGGCGGCAGAATGGCGGATTGAGTGCGAGATCGGTGCGCTTCTGGCGCAGATTTCAGGAGTCCAGCGGGAGTTGGAGATCGTCAGGAAGCAGGCCTGCTTGCAGCGCGACTACACGATGGTGGTCCAGTCGCTGATTAGACACCAGGAGGCGACGGTACTGGATGAATTGGGCGCCGAGGATCGGCAAATGCAGGCGGAGGATGACGCGGCGATCCTGGAGGCGGGGCTGGCGGAACAGTTCAGGCAGTTGTCTGTCCTGGTCGGCGCCCCGGTGCAATCGTTGATGGCGGGCGAGGCTCCAAGCGGGCGGGGGTCCCCGCACCGAGCGACGCCAGCGATGGCGGAGACGCGCCGCTCGCAACTGGTTGAATCCCGGGGCGAAGTAATGGCAGCCTATTGGCGGCACCAGGACGCGTTGGCCGGATGGCGGGAGGCGCGTTTGAGTCGGGTGCCGTGGTTGACGCATCTTCAGGCGAGTTACGCGAAAGCCGACGAGAGTGAACGGGTGGATGCGGCAGCGGGTCTCTCGGTGAACACCGATATCGCGCCGCCGGGAAGGACTGTCTCGGCCGATGAGAACACGGATGAGGGGTGGAGTGTGGAGGCGGCGATTGAGTTACCCCTGTTTGCATGGCAAAGCGGCGCCACGAGAATACAACAGGCGAATGTGAGGCGATATGCGGTGGCCTTGAGGGAGTGCGCGCGGCAGGTGCAGGCCGAATTCGACGAAGCGTACCGGGCGTGGCAGGCCGCGGTGACGCGCACGGATATTGCGCGGGGTCGGATTATAACGAGGCGGCAGAAAGCAGTGGAACTGAAACGGAGCCTGGAGGGGGAGAATGGC
>JBIJCW010000260.1:0-2671 GCA_044344495.1 Kiritimatiellia bacterium
ACCGGCGAAATCGCCAAAATTGTCCTTATGGATTCCGCCAAACTGCAGGCGGAAGACGCATCGCTCAAACGCAGGCGCCACGACAAGGAGAACCGCCAGGCCCCGCACCCGGAACAGCCTCTCTATGGCCCCGAGGACGTCGAGGCCTGCTGCTCCCGCTTCCAGTCCGTCGCCTACAAACAGACTTTCTCCATCGGCGACTCAATCCGCGTCACCTATTTCGACGCCGGCCATATTCTCGGATCCGCCTCCATCCGCGTGGAAGCTGATCAGTCATCCATCCTCTTCTCCGGCGATATCGGACGCTGGGACCGCCCCATCATCGAGGACCCCGAGTTCTGCCCGCCCACCCGCTATGTCGTCATGGAGTCCACCTACGGCGACCGAGACCATGAACAAACCGGCCTGATCGCTGACCACCTCGCCGCCATCATCACCGATACCCACAAACGAGGCGGCAATCTCATCATTCCCACCTTTGCCATTGAGCGCGCCCAGGAAGTCCTCTACTACCTGAACAATCTCCTCCTCGCCAACCGCATCCCCCACATCATGGTCTTTGTCGACAGCCCCATGGCCGCCAGCGTCACCCGTGTTTTCGAGAAACACTTGGACATGATGGATGCGGACATGCAGCAACTGATCCAGAAACACCAGTCCCCGTTCCATTTCCCCTCCCTGAAGATGACAGCCACGGTGGATGACTCCAAAGCCATCAACCACATCTCCGGCACAGTCGCCATCATGGCCGGAGCCGGCATGTGTACCGGCGGCCGTGTCAAGCACCACCTGGCAAACAATATTTCCAAACCTTCAGCCACCGTGCTCTTTGTGGGCTATCAGGCCGTGGGCACCCTCGGACGGATCATCCTCGATGGCGTCACCCCGGTGCGGATCCTGGGCCAAAGTTATCCCGTGCGCGCCCGGATCACCCAGATTCCCGGCTTCTCCGCCCATGCCGACCGCGGTGAACTCATCAAGTGGCTCTCCCGCCTGACCACACCGCCCCGCCATGTCTTCGTAACCCACGGCGAACCTGCCGCCTCCCGCGCCTTCGCCGCCACGCTCAAGGAACTCCGCGGTTTCAACACCTCTGTCCCCGCCTATAACGACACGGTCACCCTCGACTAGATCGCACCCCTCCTCCATGCGCGCTTTCGCCGCCATCCTGTTCGTTGTGGTCGCTTCCCTGCCGTTCGCGGGCATGCTAACCGCCCGTCGCCCGCCGGAAGCGCCCGCCGCCCCCGCCACCGAAACCCTCGCCATCCTCTCGCCCCACCGCCGCGAAGTCCGCCTCGAATACTCCCGCGCCTTCCGCGACTGGATGCAAACCAACCACCACCGTCAGGTCGATATCCGCTGGCTCGACGTCGGCGGCGCTTCCAAAATCCTTAAGGAACTCGAATCCCGCTTCGCCACCTCCCCCGACGCTCCGGGTGTCGACCTCCTCTTCGGCGGCGGAGTCGCCCCCTATCTGACCGCCATCGAACAAAACTGGCTGACACCCCTCCCGCTCCCTCCCGACATCCTTGCCGGCATCCCGCCACTCTGTGCCGGGGCCCCCGTCGTTGACCCACTGCACCGCTGGTATGGCGTCGCGCTCAGCAGTTTCGGCATCCTCTACAATCGCCCCCTCGTCAAACGCCTGGGATTGCCAATCCCGGCCGACTGGGCCGACCTGGCCCGCCCGGACTACTTCACCTGGGTCGGGTCCGGGGACCCCCGCTCCAGCGGCTCCGTCCACATGTGCTACGAAATCATCCTGCAGGCCTACGGCTTCGAGGAAGGCTGGTCGCTGATCACCCGTCTATGCGCCAACGTTCGCGGCTTCGGCGAGGCTGGCGGCACCGTCCCCCGCGAGGTCGCCGCCGGCGACATCGCCGCCGGTATGGTCATCGACCAGTACGCCCAAACCGTCATCCGCAACGTCGGCTCCGATGCCCTCGAACTGGTCCTCCCGAGCCAACACACCATGATCGGCCCCGACCCCGTCGCCATGATCCGCGGCAGCCGTAATCCCGACCTCTGCCTTCTCTTCGTCAAATTCGCCCTCTCCGAGCCCGGCCAACGCCTCCTCTACCAGGCCGCCGGCACCCATGGACAGCGCCATGCCCTCTACCGGATGCCCGTCGTCAAGGCCCGCTACGCCGATCCTGACGCCCCCAAGCCCGATCCCTACGCGTTCCCCGCCGGGTTCACCTACGATAACGACAAGGGAACCCGCCACTGGAACGTCCTGAATGACCTCATGGGCGTCTGGCTCATCGACGCCCACCCTGATCTCCGTCGCGCCTGGGCACGCGTCATCGCCCTGGGTTGCCCTCCCGACCGCGTTGCTGAATTGTGCGCCTCCCCTCTTTCCGAAAGCGAATTTGACACCCTCATCCCCCGCTGGAAAGACCCCCGCCAGCGCCAGGATATCATGCAACAGTGGTCCCTGGCCGCCCGCGAACGCTACCGGAAATGCGCAAGGTAAGGGGCGGGAAACAAGTCACGGTTCAGGGTCAGAAAGGAATAAGGCAAGATGAATTCACGATCCACAATTCACAAAGCACCGCCCCGCTGCAGGAGGGGCGCTACCCGCCACGACACTGTTCACCTATCACCATTCACCCGTCGCGCTTCACTCTCCTCCATCCTGGTCGCTATTGGCTTCTCCGCCGCCGTGAAC
>JBIJCW010000074.1:0-9760 GCA_044344495.1 Kiritimatiellia bacterium
GAATGCTCGTAACGCCGGTTTCAAAGCCTCCAAAATGGCCCGGGTCGACGGCGCGCGCAGAATGATCTGGAACCGGTACTGCCCCTTGGCCCGCTCCAGCGGCGCCGGAGCCGGCCCGGCCAGTATCACGGAAGCCGGCAACAGCGGCCTGAGTTGCTCCGTAAAACGATCCACGGCGGCTTGCACCCGCTCCAGTGCCGCCCCTTTGATCCCCACGCAGACCAGATGCCCGAACGGCGGATACCCCAACTCGCGGCGATACTCCAACTCCTTGTCGCTGAACCCCTCATAGTCCAACCGCCGCGCCGCCTGAATCGCCTGATGAAACGGCGTGAAGGTCTGCACAATGACTTCACCCGGCACATCGCCACGCCCCGCCCGCCCGGCCACCTGGGTCAGAAGCTGAAAGGTCCGCTCACCCGCCCGGAAATCCGGCATATGCAGACTGGTGTCGGCATTCAATACCCCGATCAACGTCACATTCGGAAAATCCAGCCCCTTGGCGATCATCTGGGTCCCCACCAGGATATCAATCTTTCCCGTCCGGAAGTCCCCCAGAATCTCATGATGCGACCCTTTGCGTGCTGTGGCATCCGCATCCATCCGCGCCACCCGCGCCCCGGGAAACAACTTGCCCACTGCCGCCTCCACCCGCTGAGTCCCGATCCCCGTCAATTTGTACTCCGGATCCTGACATCCCGGACATCGCTCAGGAACCCGCCGGACACCCCCGCAAACATGGCATTTCAACAATTCCTCCTGCCGGTGATACGTCAGACTGATGCTGCAATGGTCGCAGGTCGCCACATAACCGCATTTGGGACATACCAGTGACGTCGCATACCCGCGCCGGTTCAGGAACAGCATCACCTGCTCGCCGCGATCCAGCCGCGCCCGGACGGCACGCACCAAATCCCCGGAGAAAACGGAGACCCGCCCCGTCCGCTCCGCCTCCAGCCGCATGTCCACCACCTGCATCCCGGGCATGCTCCGGTGATCCACCCGGTGCCGCATCGCCACCACCCGGTATTTGCCCTTCTTGGCATTGTAAAAGGATTCCAAGGCCGGCGTCGCCGACCCCAGCAGCACGGCGCACTTCTCGAGGTGACCGCGCATCACCGCCACATCACGGGCATTGTACCGCGGCGCCTCCTCCTGCTTGTAGGTGTTCTCATGCTCCTCATCCACCACGATCAGGCCGGGATTCCGCACCGGCGCAAACACCGCCGACCGCGCCCCAATGACAATGCGCGCCTCCCCGTTGTGAATGCGGTGCCACTCATCATGCCGCTCCCCATCCGACAGATGACTGTGCAATACGGCAATGGCCCCCCCGAACCTGCCCCGGAACCGTTCGATGGTTTGGGGCGTCAGGGAGATTTCCGGCACCAGGACAATGGCGCCTTTGTCCTGCTTGAGCGCGTGCTCAATGGCCCGCAGATAGACCTCCGTCTTGCCACTCCCGGTCACTCCATGCAACAGGATCACCGGCGGCGTCAGGTCGTCAATGGCTTCACAAACCGTCTGCAAGGCCGACGCCTGCTCGGGCATGAGTTCAGGCGGGAGGGTGCGCAGAATGGTGTGTTGCGCCAACGGATCGCGCATCGACGTCTGTTTGATAATCCGGACCAACCCTTTTCGCTCCAACGCCCGCACGGTAGCCGTGTCCACACCGGCCACCTTGGCCAGTTCATGCAGGAACATCCCGCCCTGCTTGACCAACGCCGCCAGCGCCGCCTCCTGCTTCGGTGCCTTGGAATGCCCTTTGACACTGGAGGGCGGAGCTCCCGCGACGCCGTCTCCCCCCCCGACTTGCGCACCCTGAACCCTGAACCCTGAACCCTGTCCGCCCCCCCCTGCACCCTCCACCACCTCCACAAACAATTGCTCCTTGAACCCCGCCTTGTGATTCCGCACGGCCCCCGGCAACACCGCCTGAACCGCCAGTTCCACCGGCGCACAGTAGTAGTCCCCCATCCACCGGGCCAGCTTCAACAATGTCTCATCAATGAACGGCTTGTCGCCCACCACCGACTCAATCGCCTTCAACCCCTGCCGCCCGGATTCCTGCGCAAACCCAACCACATATCCCTGCGTCTGGCGGGCGCCAAAGGAAATCCTGACGCGGGATCCCAGCTTCACCTGGCCACCCAGCGCCTCAGGAATCACATAGTCGAACTCCCTGTCGACCGCAACATCAACAACAACTTTGGCAATCATGGTAAGGAGACTACCAGAAATAAAAAAGCCGGGCCATTTTCATGTGCCCGGCTCAAAAGCAGATTAAGACAGAACTATCTTACTGACCCGCCCATCCGCTTCCGGAAAGGTTGGAAATGACCGAAGAAGCGTTGTACCATTCAACATGTCCATCCACGAACAACACGTTGCCGCCATCACCCTTGTGATTAATACTAAACAACTCAGCACCTGACGACGCCGAGAAGGCTGCTACAAACTCGTTCGACGCGCCCTTGTCACAGGCCAGAACCGCACTGGGCGAATCACTCTCGCTCATCCCCGTCCGCATCTTGTAGCAGGACCAGGTTCCATCCATCACCCCGACGCTGGCGGGTGCGTTGGCGTTGGGAGCCGCGCTGGGACAACGGAAAATCTGCACACTGTTGCTTCCCACATAGGTACCCAGATTGGTAAAGGCGGACGGATACGCCTCGCGATAATCCCCGGCGTACAACTTGAAGGCAAGCCCGATCTGCTTCAGGTTGTTCAGGCAGGCCGCACGACGCGCCTTCTCACGAGCCAACGCCAAGGCAGGCACCAACAAGCCGGCCAAGATTCCGATAATCGCGATTACCACCAGCAATTCGATCAGCGTAAACCCTTTGATCTTTAACTTGCGCAAAACCTTGCTCATCGTTGTCTCCTGTTAGCAATGCAGCCGTCCATTACGACTGATCTGCACTCAATATATACCATCAGCCCACTGCCGTCAATAACGTGAGCTTCCTTTTTCTCATTGACGGAAATACCCAATATTCTACTATGTCGCGCTTTTGAATCTCGAACCTCAAGGAGTAACGTATGGCACTGATTGATTTTGGCGGCGAGAAGGAAACCGTGGTCACCCGCAAGGAATTCCCCATCGCCAAGGCACGTAAAGTCTTGAAGAAGGAAACCATCGCCATCATCGGCTATGGCGTCCAGGGCCCCGCCCAGGCGCTGAATCTCAAGGATAATGGCTTCAACGTCATCATCGGCCAGGCACCGGATTTCAAGCGTGACTGGGATCGCGCCCGCAAGGACGGCTGGGTCCCCGGCAAGACGCTTTTCCCCATCGCCGAGGCCGTCCAGCGCGGCACCATCATCCAGATCCTCGTCTCAGACGCCGCCCAACGGAAAGTCTGGCCGACGATCAAGGCCAACCTGAAACCCGGCGACGCCGTCTATTTCTCCCATGGCTTCTCCATCGTCTACAAGAACCAGACCGGTGTGATTCCCCCCAAGAATGTGGACGTCATCATGGTCGCGCCCAAGGGCTCGGGCCTTAACGTCCGCCGCAACTTCCTCTCGGGCGCTGGCATCAACTCAAGCTTCGCCGTTGGCCAGGACGCCACCGGCCGCGCCATGGAGCGTTGCATCGCCGTCGGCATCGGCATCGGGTCGGGATATCTCTTCCCCACCACCTTCCAGAAGGAAGTGTACAGCGACCTTACCGGCGAACGCGGCGTCCTGATGGGCGCCCTGGCCGGCATGATGCAGGCCCAGTATGACGTGTTGCGCGCCAACGGCCACTCGCCCAGCGAAGCCTTCAATGAAACATCGGAGGAACTGACCCAGAGCCTGATCCGCCTTGTTGACGAAAACGGCATGGACTGGATGTACCAGAACTGCTCGGCCACCGCCCAGCACGGCGCACTCAAATGGCGCCCGATCTTCCGCAAGGCCAACCTGCCCGTCTTCAAGAAACTGTATAAATCGGTCAAGATAGGTCAGGAGACCCGCGAAGTCATCCGTGACTGCGGCGGCAAGGACTACCAGAAGTTCCTGGGCAAGCGCCTCGCCGAAATCCACAACTCGGAAATGTGGCAGGCTGGCGCAGCTGTCCGGGCCCTCCGCCCGAAGGAGGCCTCCAAGAACATCGGCAAATCCGCCAAGGGCACCGGTGGCCGTACCTCGAACTGATGATCAGGTGGCGTTCGCCGTCCCGGCGAACGTACTGACACTCAAAGGCAGGCGCCGTGAGGCCCTGCCTTTCTTTTTACCATGAACCCCTTTGAAATATTTCTCCTGGCCATCGGTCTCGCCATGGACGCCTTCGCGGTCTCCGTGGCCAGCGGCATCGCCATGAAGAACTTTCACGTTGGACATGCCTTGCGCATGGCCACCGCCTTCGGCCTCTTTCAGGCCGTCATGCCCGTCATCGGCTGGCTGGCCGGACTCGGCATGCAGTCTTTCATGTCTCGCTTCGACCACTGGATTGCCTTCGCACTCCTGGCGGTCGTCGGCGTAAAAATGCTCTACGAGGCCACCCGCATGGAAGAGGCCGAAACCGCATCCAACCCCTTCGGATTCTACGTCCTCTTCCTGCTGGCCCTGGCCACCAGCATCGACGCCCTGGCCGTTGGCATCACCTTCGCCATGCTGGGCGCCGCCATCATCACCCCCGTGGCCGTCATCGGTACGGTCACCTTCATCCTGTCTCTGGCAGGTGTGAGAATCGGCACCGTCTCCGGTCACTTTTTCGAAAAGAAAATCGAAATCCTCGGCGGACTGGTTCTTATCGGTATCGGCCTGAAGATTCTGATCCAACATCTGATGACCGGCCTGTAACCCCCCGCACCCCCAATCCTCGCCTAAACTGACGGCCCTTGCGCGCGGGCGACATGCACACCCAATGTTCTCGGCGTCGTCATAGGGATGCAAACGCTATCCATTGTTCGTCGGCACGTCCGTACCGGCGGGACCGCACATTGCCGCATTGACGCACTCGTCGCGGATGGCTAGTGTTCCCCGCATGAAACCCATGTCCCTCATCGGCATCCCTTTGTTCACAGCCACCCTCTGGTTGACTCTCATCCTTCCCTCCTCAGCCGCCCCCTTGTCCAAATCCCAGATTTCGGCTGAAGCAAAGTGGGTCCTCCATCTTGATCTCGAACAGTTCGGCCCGTCGGAAACCTGCCGCATCCTCCTGAAAGAGTCCGGCAAGGGAGACAAGTTCAAGACGGCGCTGGACCACTACCGCACCCTCTTGGGAGTGGATCCCCTGAAAGCCCTGGCCAATATCACTCTCTACGGCGAGGAGGTTTCGGGCACTCGCGGCGTGGCCCTCATCCGCGGCGCCATCCCTGCAAAGGCGCTCACGGCACGCCTGTCAACCTACCCCGAATACACGACCCGTAAAGTATCGGGATCCACCGTACATCAATGGAAGGACCGGACCAGCAGCGCACAGATGAATGCCTGCCTCTTCTCATCATCGCTGACCGTAATCACCTCGGATGCCACCTCTATGGATGCGGCCCTCGGCATCCTCAATGGTTCACGCCCCAATCTGGGCAGCCTCAAGAACCCAACCCTCACCATCCCCGCCCCCATGACCGGTGCTTTCCTCACCGCCGCCTCCTGCGGATACGCAGGAGCCTCTCCCCACCCGTTGAAAGCCATGTTGCTGCGCAACACCACTTGCGCCACCATGCAGGTGGCAGAATCCCAGGGAATCACCGACGCCACAATCGCACTCGCCGCCGTTTCGTCCGACGCGGCCTTCCAAATCCAGCAGATCCTGAACGGATTGATCGTGTCCGCGGCCTTCACCGACGAATCCTCCGGCCTGGCAAAACTCGCGGAATTGAGTGAAGTCAAACGTCAGGACTGCCTGGTCAACCTCCGGGTCCATTGCCCCACCCGTGACGCCACCTCCGCGCTGGCCGCCACCCTTCTTCAACCCTGACCCGATTCGCTATTCACCATTCAATCCCGCCTGCTGCACCGCCATCTCCTCAAAAACAGCCAGAATGGCGTTGGCCTCGTCCTCTTTTAACCGTTCTATCGCAAAACCGGCGTGCACAATCACGTAACTCCCCACACCGGCATCCGGCACCAACGCCAGGTTCACCTCCTGCCGGCTCCCATCCAAATCCGCCACTCCAATCCCGTCAGGCCGCACTTCCACGATCCTCATTGGCACTGCCAGACACATTAGTCTTCTCCTTCTTAAAGACTGGCGGCAATCACCGCCTGCCCCAATGCAATACACCCGTCACCAGGCGGCGTCTGCCGATGACAAAGAACCTTGATCCCTTTGTCTTCAAGTAACGACATCAGCAATCCGGTCAGGATGCGATTCATGAACACGCCGCCGCTTAACGCCACAACGGAGACACCCTCCCGGGCGGCCGCAAATGCCACCATCTCCAAAGCAGCCCGCGCAATGGCCTGGTGCGCTGCCAACGCCCACGCGGAAGGATGCAACTCCACAACCTGTCGATCCGCCAGCATCCGGAACGCCGGACTCCAGTCCACCCGGAACTCCCCATCCACCTCCCGTCCGACCCACGGGACCTCGGGCACCGTGGTCCGGTGACACTGCCTTGCCGCCGCCTCCAGGCGAATGGCCGGTTGCCCCTCATAGGTGATCATGGCCGGCGCAAACCCCAGCACCACGGAGAAGGAGTCAAACACACGCCCGGCCGCGTGACTCAGCGGAGCATTGAGTCCCTGCCGACACTGCTGTTCCCACACCGACACCTCCTCGCGCGTCACCCCCAGTGCCTCCATCCATGAGTCGGATATCGCCACCCCCGCCGCTATCCAACGCCCGACCAACTGGCGCGCAGGACACCGCACCGCCGCATCACCTCCGGGTAACGGAACCGGTTCAAAACTGGCAAGCCGCCGGAACCCGTCCGGACCGACATTCAGCACCTCGGCGCCCCAGATCGTCCCGTCAGGACCCCATCCCGTCCCGTCCATGACCAGGGCCATGCCTGCGCGCAACCCATGCTCCGCCAGACAGGCGGCCGCGTGCGCATGGTGGTGCTGTACCGCCACAACCTCCACCCCCATCTTCGCGGCGACCCGGCGCCCCATTCTTGCGGATTGCATGTCCGGATGCGCGTCCACCGCCACCACCTCGGGCCGCCGTTTCAGGAAATCCGGCAACGCAGTCACAACCTGCTCAAACCCCTCGATCGCCTCCGGCGTATCCAGATCGCCGATATGCGGCGATAGAACCACGCGGTCCTCGTACGCCAACGCCACCGCGTTCTTCATGTCCGCCCCCACCGCCAAGGCACAGCGGTCCAGCGTCCATCCCAGTCGGATCGGATTCGGGGCATATCCGCGGGCCCGCCGCCATACCTGCCCGCCTCCCCCGGCTTGCACCACACACAGGGAGTCATCATTGCGTAGCTGGATATCCCTGTCATGCACCAGCAGACAGTCGGCGATACCACCCAGCCGCGCCCGGGCTTCGGCATTGCTCAGGCAGATCGGCTCCCCGCCACGATTGCCGCTGGTCATCACCAATAGATCGAACGCAGGCACCGGGTCGTCGCCAATCGGATGAAACAACAGCAAATGCAGAGGAGTCGTCGGCAGCAACATCCCCAGGGTGTGATTCTCGGGATTGATGAGGTCCACCGGCAGGCGCCCCGCCTCAATAACCTCCCGCCGGATGTCCACGATCACGATCGGCCCCTCGGGCGATGCCATCAAGGCCGCTTCCGCTTCCGAAAGCATGGCGTACCGCCGTGCCACCTCCAGGTCACGTACCATCACGGCCAACGGCTTCTCAGGCCGGTGTTTCCGGGTACGCAACCGCCGTAAGGCCTCGCCGTTAAAAGCATCCGCCGCCACCAGAAACCCGCCCAACCCCCGCACCCCCACGAGACGCCCCTCTGCGAGTTGCACACGGGCGCCGCGCAGGGGATCGCCTGAAAAGGGCTGCCCTTGCGTCGTCTCCAGCGCCAGCCGGGGTCCACACACCGGACACGCCATGCTCTCCGCATGGAACCGCCGGTCACCCGGATCGTCATACTCCTTCCGGCAGGCGTCACACAGGGGGAAGACGGACAGCGTGGTCTGCGCCCGGTCATACGGCATCGCCTTCAGGACGGTGTAACGCGGACCGCAGCGGGTACACGTGGTAAAGGCATACCCATACCGTCTATCCAGCGGATCAAGCACCTCGGCGGCACAGGCGGAACACATCGCCAAATCGGCGGGAATCAGAACCTCATGCCCGACCCCGTCCTCGCTCGCCAGGATTCGGAACTCCAGAGCCGCGGATGCGCCCATCCCTTCTTCCGACACCACCGTTATGCTATCCACTCGCGCATGGGGCGGCAACCGGCCCGGAAGTGCATCCATCAACCCCTCCACCCCCGAGCGCTCCCCTTCCAGGATCAGCCGGACGGAACCACGACGGTTCTGCACCGAACCGCCTAACCCGCGCTCTCGGGCAAGCCGGAAGAGCGTCGGCCGGAATCCAACGCCCTGCACCACTCCGGTAAGGTCAACGGTCTTTCTAATCAACATTCAAATTCACCGCCTCTTGCCTGCCGCCTGATCAACTTCTGCGTTCCGCATTCCTGAACCCTGAACCCGCCCATGCCCCCCTATTCCTGTGCCGGAAGCAGCCCCTCTTCCACCAGTTGACGGTCAGTTTCAGGGGTCAGGGGTATGGGCAGCGGCGTCTGACCCTTGCGTATCAATTCCTTCTGGTACTCCTGCAGCATCCGCGCCACCTCTTGATCGGTCAACTCGATGTTTTCTGTCTCCATCAACGACTTGACCAGCGCACGATTGGCGGAATCTCCTTTCTTGCCTCCCCGCGCGGCCCTCACGTTCACACTTGTCGCGACCGTGCCCTCCGCCGTGGCGGCAACCGCCGCCGCCTTGGCACGCTCCGCCTCCAATGCACTCAACCGCTCCAACTCACGCCGCAGCCGCCCTTCTTCCCGCTGCTGCCTCCGGAGAATGTACGATCGCTTCTGATCCAATCCCTCGGACAGGGGCTCCTCGCTCTTGCTCTTGGAGACCTCCTGGATCGCGGCGTTGGTCGCCGGCTCCGGCGCCACGCGCTCAAACCGGTTCGAGCCCCCTTGCATCGAAACCCAGTAATCCTCCGGTCCGCGCCGCAACCGTGCCCGTTCGGCGGTATAGTCCGCACTGACAACTTCAACCCCCTCCACCGTTTCCCCCACCCCCAGCATGTAGTTGCGCTTGGACTTGATATCCACCAACCCGACACGCAACCCGCCTGCCTCATCACGCACCACCGCCGACATTCGTACCTGATTGATCACCGACTGATCTGGAGGCACAGGAGGCACCGGCGCCTCCACCACAGGCAACGCCTCCGCCCCGAAAGGCCGCCGCTCAAGGATAATCCCATACCGCTCAAATTTGACCTCTTCGCCGACTGAAACGACCGCAGGCACCACGGCAACCACGAGAGCCAGAACACCATACGACCTATGAACAATAGTCCTTTTCATTACGCCGTCATTATCCCCCCTAAACTGAAGCAATGTCACGCTCGGATTTCTGGGGGGCGCATCTCCGGGTTTTGGCGACATGACATCAGGCCGCCCACCGGGCTTGTCCCGGTGGAGGCAAACGTTGAACGTACACATGACACCGCCGCCCACCGGGCTTGCCCCGGTGGAGGCAAACGTTGAACGTACACATGACACCAGCCGCCCACCGGGCTTGCCCCGGTGGAGGCAAACGTTGAACGTCCGCATGACACCGCCCCCAACCCGGCGATCCCAGGTGGAGGCAAACCGTGAACGTA
>JBIJCW010000264.1:0-2615 GCA_044344495.1 Kiritimatiellia bacterium
GTTGCGCGAACGCCAGGTCACCGTCACCGAAGGCCATGCCCCATCCCATCTGACCAACGATGTCGCCTGGGTGGTCCGTAGCGCCGCCGTCCCGGAATCCTCGGACGAAATCGCCGCCGCCCGGACCAAAGGACTTCCGGTGCTCCGCCGCGGCGAACTCCTTCCCGCCCTCCTGGAAGGGACCACCTCCGTGGCCGTCGCCGGCACCCACGGCAAGACCACCACCTCCTCCTTCATCGCCCAGACCCTCGCCGCCGCCGGCCTCGACCCCTCCTTCTGCATCGGCGGGGAGGTTGCCCCGCTGGGCGGCGTCGCCCACACCGGCCAGGGCGAAACCCTTGTCGTGGAAGCCGACGAAAGCGACGGCACCCTCGCCCTCTATCACCCCGAAGTGGCCGTGATCACCAACATCGAATTCGACCACATGGAACACTTCGCCAACATCGAGGCCTTCGAAGCCTGTTTCCAGACCTTCATCCGAAACACGCGGCGGCGCGTCATCTATTGCGCCGACGATCCACGTACCGCCCGCCTCTGCGCCACCCGCATTTCCGGAGGGCGGAGTTCCCGCGACACCGATATCGGCTACGGCCTCACCCCCGCTGCCTTCCTCCGGGCCGAGATCGTCAAGGAACTCGCCAGCGGCACCGAGTGCCTCCTCTTCCGCGGCACCGAGCGACTCGGCACCTTCTCCGTCCCAGCACCGGGTCGCCACAACGTCCTCAACGCCCTCGCCTGCATCGCCACCTGCCTCGAGTTGGGACTGACCTTCGACCGGATCCAGGACGCCCTCGCCCGCGTATCGCTCCCGCGCCGCCGCTTCGACCGCCTCCTGAGCCGTGACGACGCCATCGTGATCTCGGACTACGCGCATCACCCCTCGGAAATCACCGCCCTCATCCGGGCCGCGGAACACCTGCACCGCCCCCGCCTGCTGGGCGTCTTCCAGCCCCACCGCTACACCCGTACCCTGGCCCTCGGCCCCGACTTCCCCGCCTCCTTTCGCGGACTCGCCGACCTCGTCCTGACCCCGGTCTACGCGGCCAGCGAGACACCCCTGCCCGGTGGAACCGTGTGGGATCTCTACGCCCATTGCCGCCGCGACCCGCGCCTGACCGTCTCCGTGGCCACCTCACTGCGCCAGGCCTGGGACTACCACCGCCAGCAGTTGCGCATGGGCGACGTCTTTCTCGTCATCGGCGCCGGCGATGTCGAGCGCGTCGCCCTCTGGGCACGCGATGAGTTGCTGAATACCCGGGTGGATGAATTGCCCAGTCTGGTGGGCGAGATCATCCGGAACGCCGACCTCGAAGCCACCGTGGTAAGAGGCCGGGAACGGCTGGGCCCCAGGACCACCTTGGCGGTCGGCGGAACCGCCGATGTGTGGATGGAGATCGGCAACATGCGGGACCTCACCAAGGTCGTCGCCTGGACCCAAGCCAGAACCATCCCCTTCCATGTTCTCGGGGGCGGCAGCAACGTGCTGGTCAGCGACCTCGGCGTACGCGGCGTCGTCGCGCGGTTGACCGGTCCCGAATTCCTCACCCTTCAACTCGACCAGAAGGTCATCACCACCGGGGCCTCCGTGACAATCGCCCGCCTGCTCGCCTGGGCGGAGGAGCATGCCCTGACCGGACTGGAATTCCTCGAAAGTATTCCCGGCACGGTGGGCGGCGCGGCCCGGGGCAACGCCGGCGCCTGGGGCCAGGCTATCGCGGACCGTGTCGTCTGGGTTCGCGGTCTAAACCCCGAAGGCCATGAGGTCACCCTGCCCCGCACGGAACTCGACTACGACTACCGCCGCTGTCCCGCGCTACGCGGACTCGCCATTACCCACGTCGGCTTGGGCGTTCAGACAGGCGATGCTCAGCAGATCCGGCAGACCCGTGCCGATTTCGCCAGCCGCCGCGCCTGGATGAAGGGGCTCCACTCCGCGGGCTCGGTCTTCAGGAATCCGCCCGGCGACTATGCCGGACGCCTGATCGAACAGGCGGGACTCAAGGGGTTCACCGTCGGCGGCGCCACCATCTGCGAACGGCACGCCAATGTGATCATCACCGGCCGGGACGCCAAGGCTTCGGATGTTCTCGCTGTCCTCGAAACCGCCCGTGCAGCCGTACAGCGGCAATCCAATATCCGCCTCGAAACCGAAATTGATGTTTGGTCCTGATTGGACTGTCGCACGGGCGCATCTCCGAGTTTTGGTGCACGCCAAAGCGAAAATAGGATTCAACACCCGCCTGGAGTACCCTCCTTCGCCAAAGGCTACGGCGGGCACGCCAGGCTCAAGCCACAAAGAGGAAAAGCAGAGAAAAGAATACTAATGTGGCGTTAATTTTTCCACACGAGTACCCTTCGACGGGTTCGGCTGGCTCACCGCAGGCGGGTTCAGGGCAGGCATGTGGAGAAAATGAAAGCCACGGTTTCTAGAAGGAGTGCGTTGAGGCCCCTTCGACAATGCTCCGGGTATAGCTCCAAGAACCCGTCGCGGGATTTTTGGCTCGGGTACTCCCGAACGAAAATGCCGCGACATTCTCTTCTTGCCTGCTGGAATTCTTTGTGAACTTCGCGGCTTGAGCCTGGCGTGCCCGCCGTAGCCTTTGGCGAAGGAGGGT
>JBIJCW010000075.1:0-9613 GCA_044344495.1 Kiritimatiellia bacterium
CAACCACATCGCCAACAGGAACGCCAGCACAACACCGCCTGGCGGAGTCGACCTCGTCCACGCTTTGACAGGAGCCTTGCTCATTCGCATACCCGCACCGCCTTCTCCGGGCCGGGAACCTTCCCGGCGGAATATCAGCCCATGGAGTATGCTAATTAATAACTAATTATCAATCTCTTTCTTAACTAACAAAAAAATCGGCACGCGGCCCACCCGGGGGCGACGCGTGCCGACTCGAATCCCAACCTGACAGCCGCTTACGCCAGCATTTCCTTCGCGACCTTGATGACGTTTGCCGGAGTGAACCCGAACTTCTCCGCCAACACCTTGAACGGGGCGGAGGCGCCGTAATGATCCAACCCGATCACCCGGCCGCGGTCACCCACATACTTCTCCCACCCGAGCGTCACGCCGGCCTCAATCGCCAGACGCTTGCCGCAGGCCGCCGGCAGTACTTCACCCTTGTAGGCGGCACCCTGTTTCTCGAACAGATCCCACGAGGGCATGCTGACCACGCGCACCACCGTGTCCTTGGCCAGTTCCTTCGCCGCCTCCATCGCCAGACCGACTTCCGACCCGCTGGCCAGGAGGATCAAGCCCGGCGTGCCCGGCGCGCTCTGCCAGAGCACATAGGCGCCCTTCTCCACATTCGATGCCGCCGGATAGACCGCGCGATCCAGCACCGGCAGGTTCTGGCGCGTCAACAAGAGCAGCGTCGGCCCCGTCTTGTTCTTCAACGCCGCGATCCACGCAGCCGCCGTTTCGGTCGGATCACCCGGCCGGATGACCGATACATTGGGCATGCAGCGGAAACTGGTCGCGTGCTCCACCGGTTCATGCGTCGGCCCGTCCTCGCCCACATAGAAACTGTCATGCGTGAAGACATACACCACCGGCAGGTGCATCAACGCCGACAGCCGCACGGACGGACGGCAATAGTCGGAGAACACGAAGAAGGTGGACCCGAAGACGCGGAATCCGCCATGGAGTTGCATCCCGTTCAGGACCGCCGCCATACCATGCTCGCGTACGCCAAAATGCAGGTTCCGCCCCTCGAAAGCCCCCGGCCCCACCGACGGATACCCATCCAGGAACGTCTTGGTGCTCGGCGCCAGGTCGGCGGCCCCGCCCACAAACCACGGCAGGGCTTTGGCCAATTTCTGCATCACCTTGCCCGATGAAATGCGGGTGGCTTCCGGCTTGCTGACGTCAAAGACCGGCATCTGCTTCTCCAGATCCGCCGGGAGTTCCTGCTTCAGGCCGGCCTCCCACTGACCGGCCAGGTCAGGATGGGCGGTCGCGTACTTCCTGAAGTCAACCTCCCAGGCCGCCTGCTTGGCTTCCATTTCACGGGCGCGGGCCGCGAACAGTTCGCGCACCGATTCCGGCACATGAAAATCCTCGTTTTCCGGCAAGCCAAGGTTCTTCTTCGACGCCTTGACTTCCTCCACACCCAGCGGTTCCCCGTGCGCCTTGTGCGAGTCATGCAGGTTAGGCGACCCATGCCCGATGTGCGTCCGGGTGATGATCATCGTGGGCCGATCCTTCTCACCCTTGGCCGCCTCGATGGCCTTTTCGATATCACCCATGTCATGCCCGTCGATTTCCAGAACGTTCCACCGGTAACCCAGGAAACGTTTCCGGACATCGTCCGAGTAGGCCAGTTTCGTGGATCCCTCGATGGTGATGTTGTTGGAATCGTAGAACACCACCAGTTTGTTCAGCCCCAGATGCCCGGCCAGCGAGAAGGCCTCGTGCGAAATCCCCTCCATCAGATCGCCATCGCCACAGAACACATAGGTCATGTGGTCCACCGGCGCGTACACCCCGGTGTTAAACCGGGCCGCCAGCATGCGCTCGGCCAGCGCTATACCCACGGCGTTCCCGCATCCTTGTCCCAACGGACCGGACGTGGTTTCGACGCCCACCGTATGGCCATATTCCGGGTGCCCCGGCGTCAGACTGCCCCACTGCCGGAATGCCTTCAATTCGGCCAAGGGCAAACCGTAGCCGGTCAGATGCAGCAGGCTGTACAACAGCATCGACCCATGGCCACCGGACAGGATGAACCGGTCCCGGTTGGCCCAGTCCGGCCGCGACGGACAATGATTGAGATGCTTGAGGAACAACACCGCCGCCACATCCGCCATGCCCATCGGCATTCCCGGATGCCCGGAATTCGCCTTCTGAACACCATCCATCGCCAATCCGCGCAGGGTATTGGCCGCCATTGTCACTTGTTTACTCACCCTTTTTCTCCTCTGTTATTTTTTTAACAATTCTCCCGAAACCCCTTGCACAGCCCGGACGGTTTCCTTATAGTGCGGCCGTTAATCGTAGCGATTCGCATACGGTTGTCCAGTCCGCAATTCCCGCGGCACTCCGGATCCTTCGTGTCACGATCCACTATCGTGGCCGGACTATGCCGGGAAAGGGATGTTACGGACAGCGCCGTCGGCCATCGCACGATGAAGATTGTGGGAATGTTTTCAACAAACCAAGTCGCACGGCCGCAAGGTGGTGCGAAAAACAAATAGAGGAGCATCGAGAGATGGCTAAGACAAGCGGAAAGACGAAGTATGTGTATAGTTTCGGCCCCGGTAAAACCGAGGGCGACGCCAAGCAGAAGAATCTGCTGGGCGGCAAGGGCGCGAATCTGGCGGAAATGTGCCTGCTGGGCCTGCCGGTTCCGGCCGGGTTCACGGTGAGCACCCAATGCTGCTGCGAGTATTTTGATAACAACATGCGAATGCCCAAGGGGCTCTCCGAGCAGGTCGACAGCGCCCTGCGCGAAGTCGAGAAGGCCATGGGCATGAAGTTCGGCGACCCCGTCAACCCGCTGCTGGTCTCGTGCCGCTCCGGCGCCCGCGCCTCCATGCCGGGCATGATGGAAACCGTCCTGAACGTCGGCCTCTGCACCAAGACCATCCCCGGCCTGGTCGCCAAGACCGGCAACGAGCGCTTCGTCTACGATTCCTACCGCCGCCTGATCATGATGTATTCCGATGTCGTCATGGAGAAGGCCGAAGGCGTGGAACCCGCCGAGGGCAAGGGCATCCGCATGCAGCTCGAAAGCATCATGCACGAGCTTAAGTCCCGCAAAGGTTACAAGATCGACACGGACATGACCGTCGCCGACCTGAAACTGCTCGCCGACAAGTTCAAGGAGCGCATCAAGAAGGTGCTCGGCAAGCCGTTCCCGGATGACCCCATGGATCAACTGTGGGGCGGAACGATGGCCGTCTTCAAGAGTTGGAACGGCAAACGCGCCATCTCCTACCGCCGCATCGAGGGGATCCCGGATGAATGGGGTACCGCGGTGAATGTGCAGGCCATGGTGTTCGGCAACATGGGCAACACGTCGGCCACCGGCGTGGCGTTCACACGCAACCCGGCCACCGGCGAAGGCCTGTTCTACGGCGAATGGCTGATCAACGCGCAGGGCGAGGATGTCGTCGCCGGTATCCGTACCCCGAGCCCGCTGAACGAAGCCACCAAGAACGAACACAATCGCGACCGGGAATCCCTGGAAAAGTCCATGCCCTCGACCTACCGCGAACTGGTCGCAATCCGCAACAAGCTCGAGTCGCACTACCGCGACATGCAGGATATCGAATTCACCATCCAGGAAGGCCGCCTGTTCATGCTGCAGACCCGCACGGGTAAGCGCACCGGCACCGCCGCCCTGAATATCGCCATGGATATGCTCGCCGAGAAAATGATTCCCGAAAAGGAAGCCGTCATGCGCGTCAAGCCGTCCCAACTGGACGAACTGCTGCATCCGGTGGTGGATCCGAAGGCGGAAGCCGCGGCCAAGTTGCTGTGCAAGGGTTTGCCCGCCGGGCCCGGTGGCTCCTGCGGCCAGATCGTCTTCACCGCGGCCGAAGCCGTCAAGTGGGCCAAGGCCGGCAAGACCGTCATCCTCGTGCGCGAGGAGACGAACCCGGAGGACGTCGAGGGCATGCGCGCGGCGGAAGGCATCCTGACGGCCCGCGGCGGCATGACCAGTCACGCGGCCCTGGTGGCCCGCGGCTGGGGCAAGTGCTGCATCGTCGGCGCCGGCGCCATGCATGTTAATGCCCATAAGAAGGAACTCACGGTCGGCAACCAGACCCTCAAGGAGGGTGCCCTGGTGACCATGAACGGGACCCGCGGCAACGTCTATGCCGGCAAACTGCCGCTGATCGACGCCACGGAAAATCCGCGCTTCCAGCATTTCATGACGCTGGTGGATAAGTTCCGCACCATGGGCGTGCGCGCCAACGCCGACACCGCCGAGGACGCCCGTACGGCCCGCGCCTTCGGCGCCGAGGGTATCGGCCTGTTCCGCACCGAACACATGTTCTACGGCAAGGGCAGCGACGAACCCCTGTTCCTGCTTCGGAAGATGATCCTCAGCAATACCGTCGGGGAACGCCAGAACGTCCTGAAGAAACTCTTCCGCTTCGTGAAGAGCGACATCAAGGCGACCCTGGCGGTCATGGACGGCATGCCTGTGACCGTCCGCCTGCTGGATCCGCCCCTGCACGAATTCGTGCCGCAGAACCCGGCCAAGCAGAAGGAACTGGCCACCAGCCTGGGAATCTCCCCCAAGGAGGTCAAGGCCCGCGGCGATGCGCTCCACGAGTCGAACCCCATGATGGGTCACCGCGGCGTGCGCCTCGGCGTCACCTATCCTGAGATCACCGAGATGCAGATCCGCGCCATCTTCGAGGCGGCGGCGGAACTCATCAAGAGCGGCAAGAAGTGCCACCCGGAAATCATGATCCCGGTCACCTGCGACATGAACGAGCTCAAGCACCAGAAGGCCATCTGCCAGCGCATCTATGCGGATGTCTGCGCCCGCAAGAAGATCGATGAAATCCCGCACATGTTCGGGACCATGATCGAGATTCCGCGCGCCGCGCTGCTGGCGGACCGGATGGCGCAGGAAGCCCAGTTCTTCTCCTTCGGGACGAACGACCTGACGCAGATGACGTTCGGCTTCAGCCGCGACGACATCGGCGGGTTCATGCAGGACTACCTGGATAAGAAGATCATCGCGGCCGATCCCTTCCAGACAATCGACCAGGATGGCGTGGGCCAGTTGATCAAAGCCTCCGTGCATAACGGACGCAAGACCAACCCCGCCCTCAAGGTCGGCATCTGCGGCGAGCAGGGCGGCGATCCGGAATCCGTGAAGTTCTGCTTCAAGACGGGCCTGAACTACGTCTCGTGCAGTCCTTACCGGGTGCCAATCGCACGTCTGGCTGCGGCCCAAGCCGCAATCCAGGGCTAAGACAGAAGACATACGTTGAAAAACCGCATCGGGCTCCCCGGCCGCAAGGCTGCGGGAGCCCGATGTTTTTTATCTGACCGACAGCACAGTGCCGCCAGAATTCACATGGAAGGCCGTCTCCCCGCTCCAATGGGCCGCCTCAAACAAACTGTCTGACGTGGTCCAGTTGGCCGGATCGGCAATCGCCGCCAACAACTTAGCCGCTGTTCCACTGCTGGTGCCGCTGTAGTAACCATTGTCCTTGTTCGCCACATGCACCGCCGTACCGGCGTTGGTCGATAGCCCCGGCGGCACAAAACTCTTGTTCGCATTCCCGCCCGTTACATTGTCCCAGCCACTATTGGCAAAATTGATCGCATACAGGAGTGTCGCCCCGGCGGCATCGCCATTCCAGGGAGCCGAAAATGCCGTGTTGGAAACAATCACGCCACCGTAGGCGATGAGTTGGTCGCCATCCGCACTGAGATTCGGGGCCCCACCCGTCGCTTGCCCTCTGCTCCAGGCCCCCGGCGCTCCACCCATCCACCGCACCACGGTTCCGGCCTCCACGGCATTCGTATGCCGCCAGGTCAACGGACCGTGATCAGTAGGATTGAAATGCTCGCTCAGCCGGAATCCGCGATTGCTGACCGACATGTCGGTGAAATGAATGTCGGTACAGGCCGGAATCCGCCGCAGGGCCACCCAGGCGAAATCGTTGCTGCCATCCGAATTGTAGGCCACAAAGGCGATATCGCCCGCCGACAGTTGCGCCATAGCGACCGGAGAACACAGCAGGCACCACGCCGCCACACCTGCCGCAAGAAACCTTAACACGCATAACTCCTAACTTAGAATTAAAGTAGGAGAATGATTACACCAGAACAAACATCAGGACGCAAGTTGAAAAAAGCATTCTGCGATACTTCTTAGATCCCCGTGACCTTGCGTCACGGTTGCGCGATGCTTGTTCGATCCCCGTGCCCCGCGTCATGGTTGCGCGATACTTGCTCGATCCCCGTGACCTTGCGTCACGGGTGAAGGAAGTTGAACAAACAACGCATGGATGACGTACGCGCCCACTGTTCACGGCGTCGCAGGAGCTCCGCCCTCCAGAAGACGTCATCGAGAAACTGTGGATGATCCCTCCTGGAGGGCGGAGCTCCCGCGACGCCGTGGTGCTAGGGATGCAAAGGGTGTTGCCTTAACATCGGCACACCCTTAGAGGCGAGGATTGGGGGGAGCGAAGGGCGCGGATAGCATTCGTCCCTTGCCCCTGCGTTACCGACGGCCGCGCGACCCGCCAAAGTGCCCGCGTGAAGGCGTCCGTCCACGGGAACCCTGCGAGTAGGGACGCCGCTCCTCAGGCTGGTAATCCGACCGGGACGCCGCATGCGTCGGCGGGGGAAGCACCAGCAACGCCGGCTCGGGATTCTCATATTCCAGGGAACGCCCGATGTATTTCTCAATCTCCGGCATGGAGAACGCCTCATTCTCACAGGCAAATGTATAGGCAATGCCGTCCGCCCCGGCTCGCCCGGTGCGCCCGATGCGGTGAACGTAATCCTCAGCATCAAACGGAATATCGTAGTTGATCACATGACTGATGGCGTCCACATGCAACCCGCGCCCCGCGACATCCGTGGCCACCAGAACCCGAATCGTCCCGGCGCGGAACGCCTCCAGCACCTGCAACCGCTTCTTCTGCGGCACCGCGCCGGACAACATCGCGGCATTAATGCCGTACCGGGCCATCTTGTACATCACCCGTTCGGTCTCGTCGCGACGGTTGCAGAACATCAGAACCCGCTCGGGATTGTCCCGCTTCAGCAGGTTGTAAAAGAGCGCAAACCGCTTGTCCGACGGCACCGTGTACACAATCTGCTTGATTGCGTCGACCGTCATCTTCTCCGGCTCAATCTCGACCATGACCGGTTCATTCATCCAACGCGAGGCCAGGCGGAGAATGTCCTCTGACAAGGTGGCGCTGAAGAGCAGGGTCTGCCGTTCCTCCTTGCGGGGCGTGGAGTAGACGATGGTACGCACGTCCGGAATGAAGCCCATGTCCAGCATGCGGTCCGCCTCATCAATCACCAGCACCTGCACATGGCGCAGGTCCAGCAATCCGCCGCGGCGGAAATCGAGCAGGCGTCCGGGCGTTGCCACCAGCACATCCGGACTTGAGGTCTGGAGTTGCCTTTGCTGCTTGTCGTAGTCCATGCCGCCATACACCCCGAACACCGTAAACCCGCAGTACTTCCCAATATCCTGGGCATCGCTCTCAATCTGAATGACAAGTTCGCGGGTGGGCGCCAGGATCAGGGCGCGGGGGGCCCCCAGTTTACCAGGCACTTTCCTCGGATTGCGGAGAAAATGAGTAAAGATCGCCACCAGGAAGGCTGCCGTCTTGCCTGTGCCCGTTTGCGCCTTGGCCGCCACATCCCGCCCGGCCAGCGAAGGCGGAATTGCCATGGCTTGAACCGGCATGCAGTACTTGAAGCCAAGATCAGCAACCGCATGCAGGATGGGATCCGGCATGCCGAGATCGCTGAACCGGAGCTTGCCCTCCGCCGGGGGAACCACATAGTCGGCGGGCGACCAGGGTTTCTGCTTTTCCACAGGACGCGGAGTGGCCGCCGGGCGCCGCGCCGCGGGTACAGGTGTGTGCGCGGGACGTCGCTCGACAGGGGGGGCTTTGGGACGCGGCGCCTGACGCGGCGCATGTGTCTCAGATATCGCGGGAGCAGCGGCTTTGACGGGGCCAGCCTTATGAGCCTGAGCGGGCTTGACGGGATTGGCGGAGGTCGTCTTTCCGCTTAATCGTTTGATGTGATGCCGGATCTTCTGAATAAGTCGTTGAACCATAGATGTTTGGAAGTATACGCCTTCCGGCGGAGAACTTCAAGAAGATGCATTTGCCTTCTTTTTTCTCCTTTTTCGCCGATCCCCGTGACCTTGCGTCACGGGTGAAGCAAGTTGAGCAATGGGACGCGCAATGCGTAATGCCCAAAGTCAAATGTAGGCCTCCACCGGGATTAACCCGGTGGGCAACACTGGCAACACCATATGCCAAGAGGCAGAGATGCGCCTTTTTTCCACTTTCCCCGGACACGGGACAAGTCTATCGTGTCTGTATGGAACGAAGCGGCACTGCACAGAATATCCTTCTTATCGGCAACAACGGTCAGGTCGGATTCGAGTTAGCGATATTACTCCCGGCACTGGGCCGGGTGCGCACGGTGGACTTTCCGGAAATCGACCTCTCTAAACCAGATTCCATCCGTGCCATCGTCCGCGACTCACATCCCGACCTGATTATCAACGCCGCCGCCTACACGGCCGTGGACAAGGCTGAATCCGAGCCGGGCCTGTGCCACGCCATCAATGCCACCGCCCCCGCCGTTCTTGCGGAGGAAGCCGTCCGAATCGGCGCCACACTGATCCACTACTCAACCGACTTTGTTTTCGATGGCGCCAAACGGACACCGTACAGCGAGGACGATACGCCCAATCCCGTGAGCGTGTATGGCCGCACGAAGTTGGAGGGCGACAACGCTATCCGCGCCTCCGGGGCCAACCATCTCATCTTCCGTACCGCCTGGGTATACGGTCGACGCGGCAAGAATTTCCTGCTGACCCTGCAGCGGTTGGCCGCGGAAGGAAAACCCTTACGCGTGGTGGCCGACCAGATCGGTTGCCCGACGTGGAGCAGGGTCATTGCCGCAGCCACCGTAACCGTTCTTGGCCGCCTTGCCCCAGCAGGCAACGTCACAGAAATCATCTCTTCTGGAGGGCGGAGCTCCCGCGACGCCGTCTTCTCTCCTGGAGGGCGGAGCTCCCGCGACGCCGCCAGCGGCCTCTACAACCTCGTGTGCACAGGCGCAACCTCCTGGCACGGTTTTGCGCGTGAATTCACACCCAACTCCACTCCCATCACCCCAATCTCGACTGCCGACTACCCCACCCCCGCCCGCCGCCCTGCCTATTCGGTACTGGACTGCACCAAACTCCAACGCACCTTCGGAATCTCCTTGCCGTCTTGGCAATCCGCTCTACAAAACTGCCTGCAGAAGTGAAATTGACCTGCCACTCCCCACCCGAGGCAATTCAGTATCACCCAAATCCTCGCCTAAACTGCTGACCTTACGCGCGGATGACATGCACACCCACTGTTCATGGCGTCGCAGGAGCTCCGCCCTCCAGAATACGTCATCGCGACACTGTGGATGATCCCCATTGGAGGGCGGAGCTCCTGCGACGCCGTGGTAATAGGGATGCCAAGGTTGTCGCCTTAACACCGTCACACCCTTAGGCAAGGATCAGGGTGTCACCTCCTGACTTGCTCATGACGCCTTT
>JBIJCW010000112.1:0-7539 GCA_044344495.1 Kiritimatiellia bacterium
CCTTCGATGTCCGTCTTGAGAACATAGCGCAGACTGTCGAGTGTATCCACCTCCAGCGGGTCCCCAATGGCCACCGTCAATACGTTGTCGTGTTTCGATACCGGGATAATCTTGTACTTGCGTGCTACATCCGCAGGAACCGCCGCCAACGCCTCGGGAGGGATCGGCAGATTAACCAGACTGATCATCTCCATGCCAAAACGACTGGCCAGAACCCGTAGGATTTCTTCGGCCTCTATTAGTTTCAGCGCGACCAGTTCATCCACGGTGTTCCCCTGATTGGGATTATCCCGCAGAATCTGCTCGATCTTTTCGGTCGTGATAAGTCCTTCTTCCTTAAGGACCTCCAGGACATATTCATCGTTGGCCGTCAAACTGCTCTCCTTGTTTTGCCTACGGCAGTAAATGTACTGATGCTTATAACATCTTTACTCACGGCGGGTCAATCAACCCGCTTGCCTGCAGGATCCCCGTTTTTTCAGGGCGCGAGTCGTTTTAGCAGCATTTCCGTGGCTATCTGCGGGTTGGCTTTCCCCTTGCTTAACTTCATAACCTGTCCGACCAGAAACTTTAAGGCGGCTTCTTTGCCATGACGGTAATCCTGGACAGACTTCTCGTTCCCGGCAATAGCTTCATCAACAATCTTCTCGACAGCGCTTGAATCGCTAACCTGCGCCAGCCCGCGATCTCGCACAATTTCCGCCGCCCTGCCCCCTTCGACGACCATCACCCCAAACACGTCCTTTGCCGTGTTTGAGTTAATCATGCGTGTCTCAACCAACTCAATCAACTCCACCAAGGCATCAGGCCTTACCGGGAACTCTGCGATATTCATCGTCTTCTCAGAAAGCGTTCGCATGATGTCGGTCATCACCCAGTTGGAAACCGCCTTCGGAAAACGGGACTCAGTGGCTGCTTGCTCAAAATAGTCGCCAATGCTTTTCTCTGCCGAAAGTACACGCGCATCGTATTCCGGAATCCCAAACTGCTGGGAAAATCGCTCTCGCCTCTGACTTGGCAACTCTGGCAGTGTCGCCGCCCATTCATCGACCAATGCATTGGACAGGGCGACCGGCATCAGGTCCGGTTCCGGGAAGTAGCGATAATCATGAGCTTCCTCCTTTGTCCGCATGGAGTAGGTTCTCCCTGTGTCCATGTCCCAACGACGGGTTTCCTGTACAATCCGTCCTCCTGCCCGGAGCACCTCGGTCTGTCGCTCAATCTCATAGAGCAAGGCACTATGAACGCCTTTGAATGTGTTTAGATTCTTGATTTCCGCCTTGACTCCCAATTCTTTCTGACCCTCAGGGCGAATGCTGACGTTGACGTCACAGCGCATCTTGCCTTCCTCAAGATTGCAGTCGCTCACGGCGGCATATGTCAGGATCTGCCGAAGGGTCTGCAGATAGGCAAAAGCCTCATCCGCAGTCTCCATCTCCGGCTCCGATACGACTTCCATCAACGGGACTCCTGCCCGGTTGAAATCAATTCCGCTCCACGACGCCATATGCAGATTCTTGGCGACATCCTCCTCCAAGTGAATCCGCGTTATTCCAATGCGCCTACCCGCCCCATTCACCTCAATGTCAACGCCCCCCCCCAGGCAAAGCGGCTTGTCGTATTGCGAAATCTGATAATTCTTGGGCATGTCAGGGTAAAAATAATTCTTTCGATCAAATTTGCTATAGGGGTTGATCTTGCACCCCAGCATCAATCCCGACAACACAGTGAGCCGGATCGCTTCGCGGTTCATCACGGGAAGGCTACCGGGATAGCCAAGGCACACCGGACACACCTGGGTGTTCGGCGGGGCACCGAAATCGGTGCTGCAGGCACAAAACATCTTGGAACGGGTCTTCAATTGCACGTGCACTTCGAGCCCGATGGTTGTTTTGTATAGTGTCATTACCCTCTCCCGCCTTTAGCGGATCAACGGCCGCTTGCCTTTGACCCCAGCCGCCTGTTCGTAGGCGTAGCCCACCCGCAACACTGCGGCTTCGCCCCGCGCCGGACCGATGATCTGCAGCCCAATCGGCAAACCGTCAGCCGAAAAACCGCAAGGCACCGAAAGGCCGCAAATGCCCGCTAGGTTCACCGGAACCGTAAACACATCGCCCAAATACATCTGCAGGGGATCCTCACTGTTTTCTCCGATCCGGTATGCAGGAGTCGGCGCAACCGGGGCAAGAATCGCATCACACTGGCGGAAGGCCGCCTCAAAATCATTCCTGATCAGGCGGCGAACCTTCTGGGCGCACAGGTAGTAGGCATCGTAATACCCGCTGCTCAACACATAAGTTCCCAGGATGATACGCCGCTTGACCTCGGCCCCGAACCCCTCCGCTCGGGTTCGCATGGTGAGATCAATGGGATCCGTTGCCCCGGCGGCCCGGCGCCCATAACGAACCCCGTCAAATCGGGACAGATTGGCCGAGGCTTCTGCCGTGGCAATGATGTAATAGGCGGCAATGGCCGGACGCGTGTGCGGCAACGAAATCTCCACCGGCTCAGCGCCCAACTGCCGACATTGCTCCACGGCCGCGCGGATACAGCGATCCACATCCTGATCCAACCCCTCGACAAAGTACTCCTTCGGCAAACCCACTTTCAGGCCCTTGAGATCTGGGATTAACGCGCGGCTATACCCGGGTTGCGCATCAGGAAGTGTACTTGAATCCAAGGGGTCATGCCCCCCCATGATTTCAAGTAGCAGGGCTGCATCCTGAACATCCTTCGTCATCGGCCCGATCTGGTCCAGCGACGACGCATAGGCGGTCAATCCATACCGCGAAACCCGACCGTAGGTGGGTTTCAACCCCACGCACCCGCAGAAGGATGCCGGCTGCCGGATGGAGCCCCCGGTATCCGTTCCCAGCGCCACAATCGCTTCATCCGCCGCCACCACCGCCGCCGATCCCCCGCTAGACCCGCCTGGCACCCGATCCAGCGCCCACGGGTTATGTGTGACCCCGTAAGCCGAATTCTCCGTGCTCGACCCCATTGCAAATTCATCCATGTTGGTGCGTCCTAGGAAGACGGCTCCCTCCGCCCGCAACCGTGCAATGGCAGTGGCGTCGTACGGAGAGATGTATCCCTCGAGAATACGAGAGCCACAGGTGCAACGTTGCCCGGTCACGTTCAGCACATCCTTCAGGGCAACCGGCACACCAAGCAGGCGACCGACCGCCCCCCCACCCCGCGCCACATCGGCCGCCGCGGCCTGAAGCAGGGCATTCTCGGCATCCACGCACAGATAACCCCCGATTGCGCCGTCCGTCCTCTCGATGGCTGCCAGCACCGCCTTTACGGCCTCAACAGAGGAACATTCCCGGCGAGAAAGGCAACCGGCTAACTCACATGCCGTCAGTGTATTCAGTTCATTGGTCACGGTGTCTATTCCACAATCTTTGGCACGACAAACAGGCCTGAGCTTTCCTGGGGGGCATTCGCCATCACAACCTCGTGAGCGAGCCCAGGCTGGCTGACGTCCTCGCGGAACACATTTTGAATCATCATAGTATGCGCCATCGGCTCCACCTTGTCCAAATCCAGCCCCCGGAGCTCATTGAAATAATCAACGATCCGCGCAAGTTGCCCCTGGAATTCTTCGGCTTCGGCATCAGTGAGCCGGAGTCTTGCCAGATTGGCGACATAGCGCACATTCATCTGGTTCGCTGCTGTTCTGCTGTGGTCGCTCATCACGCCCCTCCTTCCAACCATGAAAAGCATCATCCAATCGAGACGGACTAGATACCGGAGAAAAGGATCGGGTGCAAGCTCGATCGTTGCCATCGCGACACAAAACAAAACGCGCTGTGCTTGTCCAGCACAGCGCGTCACATTAGCTCGTTCTCGTTCTAGTGTTTCGAAACATCGCCCTTTTCCCCATGCACATGATGGGGTAGTACAAGCGTGCCGTCTGTGCCGGCGTTCTCTTCAGGAATCCGCATCCCGTAGAACGACCGGTACACGAATACTAGCGCCACCAGGAAGAAGAAGGCGCCAATCCCGTTCTTGACCGCCTGATCCTTCATGTTGATGGCAATTTCGACCGCCAGCAACCCGAACAATGTCGTGAACTTGATCACCGGGTTCAGGGCGACGGACGAGGTGTCCTTGAAGGGATCGCCCACAGTGTCACCGACCACCGTTGCCGCATGCAAATCAGTGCCCTTCTGTCGCAGATCCACTTCGACGATCTTCTTGGCGTTATCCCACGCGCCGCCGGCATTGGCCATGAAAATCGCCTGGAACAGACCGAAGAAGGCGATGCCGATCAGGTACCCGATGAAGAAGTACGGATTGAAGAAAGGGAGCGCCAATGCGAAGCTGAACACCACAATGAAGATATTCCACATCCCCTTTTGCGCGTACACCGTGCAAATTCGAACCACTTCATTGCTGTCCTTCTCCGACGCCGTGGACGCGTTCAGATTCATGTTCTCCTTGATATAGACAACCGCACGATACGCCCCTGTCACTACCGCCTGGCACGAGGCCCCTGTAAACCAGTAGATCACCGATCCGCCCATGATGAGGCCAAGAATGATCTCAGGCTGAACAATGGAGAGCGCGTCAACGACCGGCTTGAAGGGGCCGGCAATCCCGGAAAGCACCTGCGCTTTGTACCGCTCCTCCAGGAGCATGATGATGCCGAACACCATCGTGGTGGCGCCCACAACGGCGGTACCAATGAGCACCGGCTTTGCGGTGGCCTTGAAGGTATTACCGGCGCCATCCCCCTTCTCGAGCAGGTATTTGGCGTTTTCAAAATCCGGATCGAATCCAAACTTCTTCCTGATCTCATCCTTGATGCCGCCGTGTCCTTCGATCTGGCTCAATTCGTAGACTGATTGCGCGTTGTCAGTAACCGGCCCATAACTGTCCACCGCAATGGTGACCGGCCCCATACCCAGGAATCCGAACGCCACCAATCCAAACGCAAAGATCGGCGCCGCAAACAGGAACTCCTTGGGCATAAGCGCGAGCAGGGCCACATTCTGGGAGAAGTAATAGGAGACAAACATCAGGACCATGATGCAAAGCCCCATCCAGAATGCCGAGAAATTACCCGCCACAAAGCCGGACAGAATGTTCAGCGAGGCGCCACCGTGACGGGAGCAATTGGTCACTTCCTTCACATGCCTCGAGTTCGTGCTGGTGAACACCTTGGTGAACTCCGGGATCAGCGCACCCGCCACCGTTCCGCAACTGATGATGATTGAGAGCACCCACCAGAGGTTGGGATCCAACCCGGGTTGGGTGGCCAACAGAACCTTACTGGCGAAAAACGTGATCGCGATGGAAACCGCCGAGGTAATCCACACGAGATGCGTCAAGGGCGCTTCAAAGTCAAAATCCTTCTTGCCGCCAAACATGACCTTACTCAGGATTTCATTGCCGAAATAGGAGACCAGCGAGGTGACGATCATCAGTGCGCGCATCACAAACAACCAGATGATAAGAGTCGCGCAGATTGCCGGACTCGCCACCAGGGCCAAGGCAAGGAACGCAATCAGGGCCACGCCCGTCACGCCGTAGGTTTCAAAACCGTCCGCCGTCGGACCAACCGAATCGCCGGCGTTATCGCCCGTGCAGTCCGCGATCACGCCGGGATTCTTCGGGTCATCTTCGGGCAGTTTGAACACGATCTTCATCAAGTCCGAACCAATGTCTGCGATCTTGGTGAAGATTCCGCCGCAAATGCGAAGCACACTGGCGCCAAGCGATTCGCCAATGGCAAAGCCGATAAAGCAGGGGCCAACCAGTTCACGCGGCAGGAACATCAAAATGCAGATCATGAAAAACAATTCCACCGCCACCAGCAGAAGCCCCACGCTCATGCCGGAACGCAACGGAATGCTAAGCGTGGCGAGCGGATTACCCTTAAGTGCAGAAAACGCCGTTCGGGAATTCGCCGTCGTATTGATGCGGATACCAAACCACGCCACCCCGTAGGATCCGAGGATACCCAGGATCGAGGCGGCCAGAATTACCGCCACATGTCCAACGGTATTCCCCTGCAAAATCTTGAAATAGTAGATCATGCAGACGGCAATCAGTGCCCACAAAATGGCAAGGAACTTCCCTTGCGTGAAGAGATAGGTTTTGCAGGTGCCCCAAATCGTGTTGGAAACCTTGGCCATACTCTCGTGGACGGGCAACGCCTTTGTCTGGACGTACTGGACAAGGCCAAAGGCCGCCCCGACGGCGCAAATCGCGATGCCAATATACATCAGCATCGCGCCGCTGATTCCACCCAATCCGGAAAAAGAGACCGTGCTTAAGTCAGGAATCTTTATATCCGCCTCGCCGGCAAATGCGGCGGCGGGCAAGCCCACCAGAGCAACTGCCGCGAGCGATTTCAGTAGAGAGGAGTGACTGGGGCCGGTTGGTGTCTTCATGTGATTCTTTTTCTATCCTTTCTGGTTCTCAAAAAAATGGTGAAGGGCAACCAGGACCCGCCTGTCGTGTTCCTCCACACTCCGCAACAAAGCGAAGGAAAGTACCTGAGCGGTCCTGGAAACGCAAGAAAGTCCTTGTTAAAGATTTGGCAAATCTGTCAATTCGTGAAGAGGAAACCGAAACTGCGGCACGCAATGTGGCTGACGTGATTCTACTGCGTGATTCTGCCGCAGATCAGGGTGGGAGGCTTTCTACCGGCAAAACCCCACCCCTGTCTCACACGGACAACACCATTCCATCGCATGACACAAAGAGACCCATGGGCAGGGTTTCCTGAACCTCCTCGTGATCAAGATCATGGCAAACATGGGTAATGTAGGAGTGCCTGGCGCCAATCGTGCCAAGCAACGAAACAGCATTTTCCACTGTCAAATGGGTGGGATGCGGGCGATGACGCAACCCGTCCAGGATCATGACATTCACCCCTCGGAATCGGTCCACGGTGGAGGCAGGCATTTCCTTGCAGTCCGGCACATACCCCACGGAGCGTCCCTCCCACTCCAGGCGGTACCCGTACGTCGCCGATCTTCCATGCACCACGGCTAACGGTTCCACGGTGATCTTTCCCACTTTGAAGGGTTGGTCAACGGCAACAAAGTCCAACCGCGGTCTAAACACACCCGGTTCGGGCGTGTCAACGTTGATGTAATTGAAAATCCGTCGCAGATCACCAATGGTCTCACTGGATCCGTAGACGGGAATCACGGACCCTTGCAGGGTGTTGTAACGTCGCACGTCATCAAGGCCGAAAATGTGATCCGCATGCGAATGGGTGATCAACACGGCATCAACCCGCGGAACGGCATAGGCCAACGCCTGTTCCCGGAAGTCAAGCGAGGTGTCGATCACTAAACTCGCCTCCGGCGTCTGGATATACAGACTCGACCGTCGCCGCCGGTTCCTCGGATCCTGAGACCGGCACACTCGGCAATCGCACCCAATAACCGGAATCCCCACGGAAGTCCCTGTGCCTAAGAACGTAATTCTCACTGCGATGAACCCCCTATCAATGAGCCGCAATACCAAGCCATGCTTGCACTGTCGGCGAGAACTTGACAATTACCGGTGTAAACA
>JBIJCW010000265.1:0-2597 GCA_044344495.1 Kiritimatiellia bacterium
GCCCCCGATCTCAACACCGCCGTTCCCCTTGGCACACGCCCCACCCCGAACACATGCAATTCCAATACCGGGCCCCGTGATGTGTCGCCCCCGACAATCGCCACACCATGCCGCCGCGCCAATGCCGCCGCGCCTTTATAAACCCCTTCGATACGCTCGCATGGCAACCCCGCCGGCGCCACCAGGTCAATCAACATCCACAACGGCTCGCCACCCATGGCTGCCATGTCGCTCAAGACCCGCCCCACCGCCTTGCGCCCGACCAATCCCGCCGGCGCAGCCTTGTCAAAATGCACTCCCTCAATCACAGGATCACTCTTCAATAAAAGGTCAAAGTCCTTCCCGCCCCTGACCACGGCACAATCGTCCCCAATACCCGTCACCACATCCCGCCGTCCCGGCACCAGCCGTCCCAACCTCTCAATCAACCCCACTTCCCCTATGTCAGACACTGTGTTCATACCGCAACCCACCATATTCCACCGGCTTCTGTCACGCCTGAATTGACGCCTTTACTTGTCGCCCTTTCCAAAGCAGGTAAATCGCCGGATACACCAGCAACTCCATCAGGAACGACGTGAACAATCCCCCCACCATCGGCGCCATCGTCTTCATGGTCGCCTCACTGTTCCCTTCACACCCCAGTACAATCACCCCGCCCCCCACTACTTCTGCCACGGACACAAGACGGCGTCAAGCCCGCCAGCACCTGCCTGGATCCTCGCCTAAACTCCCGACCCTTACGCGCGGATGACATGCACACCCACTGTTGCCGCGGCGTCGCAGGAGCTCCGCCCTCCATCGGAGATTATCCACCGTTTCTCGATGACGTATTTTGGAGGGCGGAGCTCCTGCGACGCCGCAACAACAGGGAGACAAAGGTTGTCGCCTGAACGCAGGCACGCCCGCAGGCGAGGATTTGGGGCCCACCCAGAAAACTTGATCGGTTCCATGGACAGTGCGCGGCCCCGGCAGTATAATATCGGCGTGGGGAGAGAACGGGGTACAGCTAGGCCAAGGCCGGCTTCCGGCCAGAATGAAAAACCTGAAAGACTGACCCCGGAGCAGAGGCAACGCAGGCAGAAATCTCCCCGGCGAGAAGAGCGGTGCTAGGCGAAAGAATAGTCGCGGGCACCGCTCCCTTCTTGATAAACCGCCCGCAAATCCCCAAATTAAGCCTCGACAAGGCCGCCCCTCACGGCAATCATGACACTCAGCAGTCGGCACTCTCATCCGGGTGACGCAATGAATGACGGGAGAGTCCCCCCATGGGCCTTCAGAACAACTTTGCAATTGAAGGGAAATACGCTTTCAAGGACCTCGTCGATACCCATCGACTGCAGGCGATGTTCGAATCCTTCGCCCAAACCACGGGGCTGACGATCACCCTTAACGCCTGTCCCGACGGAGAATTTCTCGCCGGCACCACCGAACAGGCCATATGCACAAACTTCCATCGCGGATCTCCCGCCGCCGCACATTGCACGAAAAGCGACAACGAAATTACAGCCGCTGTTCAGGCGCACAGGGCACCGCACATCCGCCTCTGCGACAACGGCCTGATTCATGCCGCGACGCCCATCATTATCCGCGGCACCCATGTGGCCACCCTGCACACGGGACAGGTCCTTCTGAAAAAGCCTGACCTGCCTTACTTCCGGGAACAGGCCAAAACCTACGGGTATGACCCCGCGGGCTACCTCGCCGCCGTCAAACAGGTTCCCATCGTAACCGAAAAGGCCCTTAATCACGCGCTGGAATTCCTGAGCGAAATAACCGTCGTTCTGGCCGAACACGGCCTCGCAGAACTCCAGACCCGCGCAGTGGCTGAATTGGCCATGGAAAAGGAATTCTTCCTGCGCGAGTCACAGGAAGTCGCCCAGGTGGGGAGTTATGTGCTCGACATCCTGACCGGCACCTGGGGTAGCTCCGATGTGATGGACAAGACCTTTGGCATTGATGCATTCCATGAACGCTCCATCCAGAGTTGGGCCGCCATCATCCACCCCGCAGACCGCGCCATGATGCTGGATTATTTCGAGAAGGAAGTCCTTGGTAAAGGCCGGCGCTTCGACAAGGAGTATCGCATCATCCGCCAGAGCGACCAGGCCGAACGTTGGGTGCATGGATTGGGACTACTGGAACTCGACGACCACAACAAACCCGTTAAAATGCTCGGCACGATTCAGGACATCACTGAACGGAAGCAGACGGAGGCTGCCCTGCGCCAAAGCGAGTCATCCCTGCAGGCCGTTCTACAGTCCACCGCGGATGGCATTCTGGCCGTCGACAGCAAAAACAAACTGCTCTGCGCCAATGACCGGTTTGCCGAAATGTGGAGCATTCCCCCGGACATCATCGCCAGTCGGGATGACAAGACCCTTTTGCATCACGTACTCGATCAACTGATCGATCCAGAGACCTTCGTCAAACGGGTTCAGGAATTGTACCAGTCGACCGGGGAAAGTTTCGACACCTTGCACTTCAAGGATGGACGAGTCTTTGAACGCCTTTCACGCCCCCTGATGCTGCAAGGAAAACCCAACGGCAGGGTCTGGTCTTTTCGCGACATCACGGAACGCAAGCAGGCGGAAGAG
>JBIJCW010000266.1:0-2592 GCA_044344495.1 Kiritimatiellia bacterium
TGGGCCGGGGTTCAAGAGTGAAGCGGGCAAGGCGGCCTTGAAGACGGCCATCGAGCGATACCGGATGATGATGGATCTGAAGGCCTTCCTGATTGAGGGGATTCGCAAAGATCAGAAGGCGGCTCCTGACTCAGGGTTTCGTTTCGGGTGGCTGGTGAATGGGGTCCCGAGCCGTGATGTGCTGGGGGCTGATGAGGACAAGGTGATGGTGCGTGGAGGGGTTGTGCCGTGGGCGGAGGTTTCGCCGGCGCAAATGATGCGGTTCATCAAGCACTATACGGCCATGGAAGGACTTCCCCGGCGCGAGGCGGGGCGGCAATTCCTGGGGGCGGCGGTTTATGTGTTGGAAGCGGGGGCGGGTAGTGAGGGTGCCAAGAAGCTGGCGGGTGACCTGGTGGGGGAGGCTGTGAATGCGGAACCCCGGTTGAAGGAAAAGGTCATAACCGTTTTACCCGAGATTATCCTGAATCCCTGAGTCAATCTCAATGGCCGGGGTCCAGTTGAAGCCGCACGGTGCGGATGACGTCCTTGCCGAACGCATTCTGAAGATTGGCCAGCATTTCGCGCGAGGCATACCGCTTGAGTTCGCTCAACCAGGGTGAACTATCCACGTAGACCACCAGTTCGCCGTTGCTCAGGATGCCCGGACGGGTATGGGTGGCCACGGCTTTCCCCATGGTGACTTCCCAGCGTTCATGCAGGTGGTTAATGCTACGCGTTTCCTCCAGGCGCAACTTTTTCAAGATGGGGGCGATAAGTTTGGCGAGCGGGATGCCGCCATCCAGCAACTTGTCAGGCGTGATGTCGGCCTCGCGGTATTTTCTGGGGTAGGGGGGCATGGGAGGGATCAGCAGAAGACATCGCGTTTGCCGGCGCGGACCTCGTCCATCAGGCTTTGGGAGGTGGCGCGCTGGAGGGGGTTCATGAGGTTGAGGGTGTTGGCGATCAGTTGGTCGCCAACCTGCCGGGTTTCCGGTGAGGCGTAATCGACAAGATACTCCAGGAAAGTGGAAAGGGCGTTGGGGTCGCAGTGGTACTTGATTTCGCCCGGTTTGGCGAGGTCCATGAAATCTGCGCCGGTGCGTCCGAGGCGGTAGCAGGAGGTGCAGAAGGAGGGGATATGGCCAAGCTGGGCGACATCGCGTACCACCTCATCGAGTGAGCGGTGGTCACCCAGGGAGAACTGGCTGCGGTCCTCCTTCTCGCCGTCGCCGTAGCCGCCGGGGTTGGTGCGGCTGCCGGCCGAGATTTGGGAGACGCCCAGGGCGAAGGTTTCGCGGCGGATGTTGGGGTTTTCCCGGGTTGACATGATGATGCCGGTATAGGGTACGGCGAGGCGCAGGATGGCCACGATTTTCCGGAAGTCGACATCCGAAACCGGTTTAGGCGGTTGGGTTGCGATTTCCGATCCGGAGGCGGGTTCGAGGCGGGGGACGCTGATGGTGTGGGGGCCGACGCCGAACCGGGATTCGAGGTGCCGGCAATGTTGCAGCATGGCCAGCAGTTCGAAGCGCCAGTCGCAGAGACCGAAGAGGACGCCGATGCCGATGTCGTCAATACCGGCCTGGATGGCGCGATCGGGGGCGGTGATGCGCCAGGTGTAATCCCTTTTCCTGCCGCTGAGGTGAACGGCCTCGTAGGTGGCGCGGTGATAGGTTTCCTGGAAGAGTTGATAGGTGCCGATGCGGGCGGCCTTCAGTTGGCGGAACTCATCCAGGGTCAGGGGCGCCACATTGACGTTGACGCGGCGGATTTCGCCATGGCCCTGGCGGACGCTGTAGACGGTTTCGATAGCCTTCAGGACGTAGGAGAATCCCTCGCGGGGGTAGGACTCGCCGGCGACCAGGAGGACCCGTTTATGGCCCTGGTTGATGAGGATGCGGACTTCCTCGGCGATTTCGGCCTGCGAGAGGGCGCGGCGTTTGAGGGCGGTGTTGCGGGCGCGGAAGGCGCAGTAGAGGCATTCGTTGGCGCAGAGGTTGGAGATGTAGAGCGGAGCGAAGACGACGATGCGCTTTCCATAGATCTGCTCCTTGATCTGGTTGGCGTGGTGGAACAGTTCGTGCAGGAGGTCAGGGTCGCTGATGTTGGCCAATACGGCGACCTCGTCGGGGGACAGGCCCTTTAGATCGAGGGTCTTGGCAAGGATGGCGCGCACCTGGCTGGCATCGGACCGGGCCGTGGCGGCCAATACGGAGGCGATGGCGCCTTCATCAATGGGACTATCAACTTTCTCTGTGCTCATAGCGATGGCCTTCTGAAAAGGGTGCCCAGTATACCAGATGGCGCCTGGATGAACAGGGAAGATCTGAACTCCCGTCGGGATCATTCACCGGGTCATCAAACCGAAACACGGGTTACTTGGGCCAGACGAGCAGCAGGGCCCGTTCGGTCCAGTAGGCGAGAATGGCGGTGACGGGGAGGGTCAGGATCCAGGCCCAGACGATGCGGCCCACGATTCCCCATTTGACGGCGCTCATGCGTTTGATGGCGCCGACCCCATGATGGAGGTTGAGATCACGTGGGTGGTGGAAAGGGGAATGCCCCAATTGACGCGGAGCAACTGGTCGCTACGGTGAATACCGTTTTGGC
>JBIJCW010000076.1:0-9466 GCA_044344495.1 Kiritimatiellia bacterium
TGCTGGATGGTGACATCAAGTTGAGGTACCCGGCGCGGGCGAACCTGGTGGTCATGCCGCCGCAGGGGGGGCGAGGGGGGAATGGGTGAGGGGAAGGGATGATGGTTAATGGGGAATGGTTGATGGTTAATGGTTGATGGTTGATGAGGAATGGGGATGGAATGCTGTAATACATGGGTTGAGATTGATATGAGGGGGTTCGCTGAGAACCTTGGCCGGTTGCGTTCGGCCGTTGGGGGGCGGGCGGACCTGATCCTGGTGGTCAAGGCGAACGCGTATGGGCATGGGATGGAGGCGATGGCGGGGCATGCCTTTGCGGAAGGGGTCCGGCGGTTCATGGTGGTCCGGATGGATGAGGCGATGGCGCTGCGGGCGGCGGTGCCGGAGGGGGAGATTCTGCTGATGGGCGGCGTGTGGCCGCGCGATGTGGAAGCGTTGCTGGTCAACCGGATTGTTCCCGTCTTTGCGGTCGAAGCGCAGGCGGCGGAGGTGGCGGCGGAGGTGCGTCGGCGCGGGGCTGTGCTGCCGTGTCATGTCAAAATTGACACCGGGATGGGGAGGTTGGGCGTGGTGTGGGACAGGGCGCCTGTGGTATTGCGGCGGCTGCGTGATGCCGGGGGGCTGGATATCCGGGGGATCTGCACACATTTTGCTTCGGCGGGACAGAAGGACGGGGGGTTCGATGAGTTGCAGGCCGAGCGGTTCCGGGTAGTGGACCAGGCGTGCACGGCGATGGGGCTCAAAGGGCTATTCCGGCATGTCGCCAACAGTTCAGCGTTCCTGTCGCATCCGGAATGGGATCTGGAGGGGGTGCGGCTGGGCATTGTGGCATACGGGTATGGTGATGCGTTGATCGGGGAGCGGGTGAGAACCCGGCCCGTTTTGCAGTGGAAGACGCGAGTGGTGCAGGTGAAGCAGGTGGAGGCGGGATTTTCCGTGGGGTACAACAGTACTTATACGACGGAGAGGCCGACGTGGCTGGCGACGCTGGATGTGGGGTATTCGGATGGGTATCCGCGACTGCTGAGTAACAGGGGGCAGGTGATCCTTGGCGGCAGGCGGGTGCCGGTGGTGGGGAGGGTTAGCATGAACTTTACGGTGGTTGATGCGGGGCCTGCGGGGGGGGTGAAGGAAGGCGATGAAGCCATCCTGATCGGACGGCAGGGCGGGGAGTCGTTGTGGGCGGAAGAGTTAGCGCAGTGGTGCCAGACCATTCCGTACGAGATTCTTACGAATATCCGGTTGCATTCACGACAAGCGAGCGTTCCATGTCATTGAAAGTGTGCGTGCTGGGCAGTAGTAGCAGTGGCAACTGCACGTATGTGGCGTCCAATCGGACGGCCATTCTGATTGATGCGGGATTCAGCGGGCGCGAGACCAGCCGCAGGCTGGCGGAGATCGGGGTGGATATCGAGGGTGTTTCCGCGATCTGTGTGACGCATGAACATGGGGATCATACGGCGGGGTTGTCGGCGTTACACCGGCGCGGCAAGGTGGCGCTATTTGCCAACAGCGGCACGATCCAGGGGGTGGAGGCCAGGGCGGGGGCGGACCGGCTGGCGTGGAATGTGTTCATGGCGGGTTCCCCCTTCGAGATTGGCGACCTCCGGATTGATCCGTTCTCGGTGCCGCACGATGCCTATGATCCGGTGGGGTTTGTGGTGAGTGGCGATGGATGCCGGGTGGGTGTGGTGACGGACATGGGGATGGTGACCGGGCTGATCCGGGAGCGACTGCGCCCCTGTAACGCGATTGTGATTGAGGCGAATCATGATGAGCTCCTGCTCAAGAACGCGGACCGGCCGTGGCATCTCAAGCAGCGTATTTTCAGCAGGCAGGGGCACTTGAGCAATGAACATGCGGCGGATGTCATCGCCGAAATTGCGGGGCCCCATCTAGCCGTGGTGTATCTGGCGCATCTGAGCGACCAGTGTAACCGGCCGGAGTTGGCCGTGAGTGCGGTGGATCAGGCGCTCAAGGGAAAAGGGGTCGCGCATGTGTCCATCCGGTTGACGTCCAAGGACAAGTCGAGTGAGATCTGGGAAGGTGGAATCGTGTCAGGGTAGAGGACGGACTGCGATATGAAGCAAAAAAAGACAGGCGCAAAGGCGGAACGAATTGACGCTGGCTTTTACCGTCGGCTCTACCAGAGCATGGCGGACCCGTTTGTGCTGGTACGCATGGACGGCAGCATCCGGGATTTCAACGAGAGTTACCGGGCGATGCTCGGTTACACGGCGGATGAATTGAGGAGATTGACCTACAAGGATCTGACGCCGGCGAAGTGGCATGCCCACGAAGCGCGGATTGTCCGGAGGCAGATTCTGCCGGAGAAGTCCTCCGCGGTTTATGAGAAGGAGTATCGCCGCAAGAACGGGGAGGTATTCCCCGTGGAACTCCGCACCTGCCTGATCGTGGATGCAAAAGGGGTCGCGGAAGGCATGTGGGCGATTGTTCGTGATATTTCGGGCCGTAAGCGGGAGCAGGCGCAACTCGATACGGCGCTGGCCAAGTTGCGGGACATCAATCAACGGCTAGAGTTCAATATTGAGCGGATGCCTATTGCCCACATTGTCTGGGACAGTGATTTTCGGGTGGTGGAATGGAATCCGCATGCGGAAAAGATTTTCGGGTGGACGGCGCGTCAGGCGATCGGGCGGCATGCCAATGAACTGATGGTGCCGCAGGATATGAAGGCCGTGGTGAATGTGGCGTGGGAGGATGTCATGGTTCGTGGCAATCCGAGCGGGCGCAGTGTGAATGAGAATGTGACCCGCGACGGGCGGCGGATTATCTGCGAGTGGTTCAACGGGCCGATTTGCGATGACCGGGGGTCAATTCTCGGGTGCATTTCCATGGCACACGACATCACGGAACGCGCCATGCTGGAACAGAAGATGCAGGAGATGAATGTCGGTCTTGAGCAGCGAGTGACGTCAAGAACGCATGATTTGACGCAATTGGTGGGCGTTCTGCAGAAGGAAGTCCGGCGCCGCAGGCGGGCGGAGCGGGCGTTGTTACTGCGCCAGAGGCAGTTGGTGGAGCTGGTCTCGCAATTGATTCTAGCGGAATCGGCGGAACGGCGGAGGATCGCCGACGGCATTCACGATGACGTCAACCAGATGCTGGCGGCGGCCAAACTGTTGACGGGGCATATGAGTCAGAATTGTCCGCCAGGCTGCCGGGGGAAGGTGAAGGAATTGGAGGGGATCATTGACCATGTCCTGAGTGCGACCCGGTTACTGACCTTTGATCTATCCTCGCCGGTGTTGCATCGGTTGGGGTTGAAGGCGGCGGTGGAGGATTTGTGCGACCGGTTCAGGGCGGCAGAAACCATTGGTGTTGTCTTCCAGGGGGAATCGGGTGATCGTCAGATGGATGATGAGGTCAAGGACTTTGCCTTCCGGGCGGTACGGGAGTTGCTGAGTAACATCAAGCGGCACGCGAGCGCCAAACAGGTGAAGGTCAATCTGCGCTGGATCAAGGCGGGGGTGGAGTTGACGGTTAAGGATAACGGAGTCGGGCCCGGCCAGATCAAGAAAAGCCTGTTCAGTCCGGTTGGTGGCTTTGGTTTGTATAGCATCCGGGAGCGGTTGGAGCATCTCGGGGGGTGGATGGGGGTCGGCAAGGCGGGTGAACGCGGGACGCGAATTGTCCTGCGGATACCGACGCGGGTCCGGGCGCGGTCTTTGCGGATGAAGCCGGTATCAGGCGGAGTTACAGGGTCCACTTCAAGAGGATGAAGTAGCCGGCGGTCAGGATGGCGACCAGAAGGCTGGGAGCGAGGATGTGGCGGAACGTTCCCTTGAAGGTGGCGCCGAAATACCGGTTGCTGACGACGTAACACAGGTGGATGGGGGAAAGCATCATGCCGAGGTGGCCGCTGGCATAGGCCAGCACCACATAGGGGCGGAGGGGTGGGTGATCAGGCATGGCGGCAACGAGGCTCAGGACGAGCGGGAAACTGACGCCGACGAACCCGAAGGCGATCCCGGTGAGCATGCCGGCGATAAATGGCAGCAGGATAACCACGAGGGTGACGGGGACGTGCAGGGCTGTCAACTCGCTTCCGATGCGTTTGGCGGCGTCCACCTCCTGGAGCATCTGCTGATAGATCATCACGCTCAGCACCAGGCCGAGTAGCGGGACCATTTCCTTGTTCATGACCAGTCTGGCGGCCTGCTTGAAGGGGAGGGGTCTGGACAGGAGGGTAAAGACAAGGCTGGCGAGAAGGCCGAGGAGCAGGGGGGCGAATTTGGAGACAAAATCGCGGGTGCTCTCGGAGGGGGCTGGCAGGTGGGAACCTGATGACCGTAGGACCGTCTTCATGGCAATATCGGCGCAGAACCAGACGATCAGGATGCAGCCGATGGGGGCGATGGCCTGGATGAGTTTGCGTGTGGTGCCGCGGGGGGGCGGGGGGAGGACCCGATGGAGGTCGGGATGCAGGGCGCGCAAAATGAGTAAGCCGCCGAGACACATGAAGAAGCCCAGTGGGATCTGAAATCCGGCAAAGGAGAGCAGGTCGCTGCTGGTCATGCTCATGGCGAGGATGACGCCGGGGTAGAGGGGCCACCAATGTTCCCAGATATGGCGCCACCAATAATTCAGGGACGAGAGCAGGTTATTGTCGGGCGGGTTATCCGTGCCGGCGGCCTGGCGGACCATGGGGGCGGAGAAGAGGGCTCCGCCTGGCATGGGAAGGAGGCCGATCAGGGCGGGGAGGGCGGCGAGGGTCACGGCGGGGCGTCGGAAGAAAGAGTTCACGAGGCCGACGATCTGTTCCAGGCGGCCGGTCTGGCGCATGGCCTCCGACAGAACGAGGAGGGCGGCCATGGTCAGAAGCAAGCCGATGGAGGTGTTCCTGGTGGCGCCCTCGAATGCCACCCGGGCCAGGTCGGACGGGCTTTCGTGAAAGAAAATGCCGAGCGAGGCGGCGCCTGCAGCGATGGCGAGCCAAAGCGGTATTTTCAGGCGGGTCAGTAGAAGAATGATGGCGAACGACAACAGTGTCAGTCCGAGGGCGGACATGGCGCATGCTCCTTGAGTTCGCGGGCGATAAGGTTGGCTGCCTGGGTGGCGGCGCCCCCATGGCCCAGCAGGGCTTTGACTTCAGCGAACCCCTGAAGCATGGTGCGGCGGGGCGGGGCGTCGTCGAGAAGGGGGATCAAGGCGGCGGCGAGATTGGTGGGGGTGGCCGACTCCTGGATAAATTCCGGCGATATCCGTTTGCCGGCGATGACGTTGACGATGCCGATATGCGGTACGCGGACGAGATGTTTTCCGAGGAGGTAGGTCAGGGGTGAGGTACGGTAGACCACGACGGTGGGACAACCCAGGAGTGCGGATTCCAGCGTGGCGGTGCCTGAGGTGACGAGGGCGGCCCTGGCTTGGCGCAGGACCTGGCGGGTCTGGCCGGTGACCACCGCGAGGCGGGACGGTTTGACGGGAAGTGTGGCGAGGGTGGTGCGTACCAGGTGTTCGGATTCCGCCGACGGGGTTGGGATGAGGAAGGAGGCGGTTGGGTGTTGGCGTTCGATCAAGGCGGCGGCCTCGCAGAGACAGGGGAGGATCCGGCGGATTTCCTGGGTGCGGCTGCCGGGGAGCAGGGCGATGCGGGGGGCCCCGGTCCAGGGGAGATCCTGCAGGGGTTCGGCGAGTGCCTCGTGGATTTCGTCGATGAGCGGGTGGCCGACAAACTCAACGCGAAGGGGTGTGCCCGCGAACACCTGTTTTTCAAACGGGAAGATGGCCAGAAGCAAGTCGACGATCGATGCCATTTTCGGAATGCGTTGGCGGTTCCAGGCCCAGACCTGGGGGCAGATGTAGTAGATGGTTTTCAGGCCGGCGGCATGGGTTTTCGCCGCGAGGCGCAGGTTGAATCCCGGGTAGTCCACAAGGATGACGGCATCCGGGCGGCGTTGGAGGGCAAGCGCAAGGACGTCATGAAAGGCCTTACGGAAGAAGGGGAGGCGGCGGAGGACTTCGGTGAAGCCCATGACGGCCATGTCCTTGACGTCGTACAGCGTCTCGGCGCCCAGGGCACGCAGTCGTTCCCCGCCGATGCCGTAGACCCTGGCGCCGGGGAAGTGTCCCTTGAGAGCGCGGATCAGGCTGGCGGCGTGCATGTCGCCCGAGACTTCGCCGGCGACGATCAGGAATTCAGGATTTCGGGTCATGAGCCGCCCTGACGGATGTGCTGGCAGATTTCGACAGCGAGTTTGAGGGCCTCGGCGGCGTGACGGCCGCTGACGACGGGTTGACCGCGGTCGAGGACGCATTGGACGAAGGAGGAAAGTTCGTTAAAGAGGGGTTCACCCTTTTCGATGGGGACATCGGAGCGGGAAATGGCGGGGCCGGTTTTGCGGAAGAGGTGGCCGGACTGTTTTTCGTAGTCCAGGGAGACATAGGTATCCGACTGGAAGACGCGGATCTTGCGGCTGCGCTCCTGGCTGATACGGCTGGCGGTGATGTTGGCCACGCATCCGTTTTCGAAGGAAAGTCGCACGTTGGCGATATCCTCGCTGGCGCTGAGGACGGGGACGCCGACGGCGTGAATGTGGTTCACCTTGGAGCGGACGAGGTGGAGGATGATCTCGAGATCGTGGATCATGAGGTCCAGAACAACGCTGACTTCGGTTCCGCGCGGATGCAGGCCTTCCCTGGGCGGCGGGTAGGGGGCGAGGCGGACGGCCTCGATGAAGCGGGGTTCGGTGAGGACGCCTTCCAGGACCGTCAGTACGGGATTGAAGCGTTCAACATGGCCGACCTGGAGAATGAGTCCCCGTTCGCCAGCGGCGGCCACCATGGCTTCGGCATCGGCGGTGGTGGCGGCGATGGGTTTTTCCACAAGGAGGTGGACATTATGCTGCATGAGGCGGCAGGCGACTTCGCGGTGCAGGTCGGAGGGGACGACGATGCTCAGGGCATCGACCTGGGAGGCCAGTTCGTCCATGGAGGCGAAAGGGCGGGTGTGGTAGCGATCGGCAATTTCCCTGGCGCGTTGTTCCGAGACATCGTAGACGCCGACGAGGGAAGCCTGGGGGAGTTCCGAATAGACACGGGCGTGCCATTGGCCGAGGCTGCCGACGCCGATGACTCCGACTTTCAATGGGGTGGGTGTGGACATAGGTGCGGCCTTTGCTCTGGTGTTTAGACGGTTGCGTCGGGACGAGTACGGGAGTCCTCGGTGGCGACGGCGGTGAGGCACAGGTTCATGCGGTTCGCCTGGCGGATGAGTTCCTCCCGCTCCAGAAGAATCGTGCGGCCTGCTTCGACGGCGAGGACGGCGGCCTTTGTCTGGCGTAGTGTTTTCAGGGTGCGGGTGCCGATGACCGGGATATCGAATCGCATATCGTGATTGCGTTTGGCGACCTTGACGACGACGATGCCGGGGCCGCCGAGGCGGGCGGCGCGGCGGATGGCTTCGTCGGTGCCTTCGAACGCCTCGACAGCGAGGATGGTGCCCTCCTTGACAACCACCGTCTGTCCGATTTCGATACCGCTGGTTGTCTTGGCCACCTGGATGCCGAGTTGGATATCGGCGGTCTCGCCGGGGGTGGGTGGGCGACTGGCAATCAAGCCGGTGGGAGGCATGGCGCTTTCCATGAAAAGATAGGCGGGGAGCAGTTGCAGGCCGATTCCCTTCAACTCGTCGCAGAAGGCGCCGAAGATGGTGTGGGCATTGCGTTCGCGGAGGCGGCTGAGCATGGTGAGGGCGGCGCGGTCCAGGCGAAGGCTGAACAGGTGGGTGGGGGTGATCTGGCCTGCCATAACCGCGTGGCGGATACCGGTGGCCTTGAAGGCATCCAAAAGCGACTGCAACTGGCCGAGGTACACCCAGTGCACCTGGTCGACATAGCGTGAGATGGCCCGTTGGGTCTCGTGCCGGAAGGCGATGGCGACGATACGCTTGACGCCCTGCCGGCGCGCGGACTGGGCCAGGAGCAGGGGGTAATCGCCCTTGCCTGCCAGGATGGCGAGTTCACCGATGTCGGGTGCGGTTTCGAGGTCGCAGGGAGTGATGGGGGCTGGCATGGTCAGATGGAGGAGAGGATGCGGCGGGATTCATCGAGGAAGATGCCCTGGAGGTTCATGCGCAGCGCCTGCGGATTGGAGGCATACATCATGCCCTCCTCCTGGGTGATCATGCCCGCCTTGATAAGTTTGTAGATGGACTGGTTAAACGTTTGCATGCCGTCATCCGTTCCGGTTTCGATAGCTGCGGGGAGGATATCGAGTTTGTTTTTTTCGAGCAGTTTACGGACGGTGGGTGTGTTGATGAGAATCTCAACGGCGGGGATGACGCCGCCCTGTGCCCCTTTCAGGAGGCGCTGGCAGACGACGGCCTGGAGGTTGGTGGCGATATTCAGGCGGATCTGGTCCCATTCGTTGGCCGGGAAGAATTCCAGGAGTCGGTGAACGGCCACCGCGGCGTTGCTGGAGTGGAGGGTGGTCAGGACCAGATGGCCGGTTTCGGCGGCGGCGAGAGCGGTGCGGAAGCTGACCTGGTCGCGCATTTCGCCGATGACGATCACATCGGGGTCCTGGCGCAGGATGTGTTTCAGGGCGGCCTGGAAACTCAGGGTGTCGAGGCCGACTTCGCGTTGCGAGATGATGCACTCCTTGTCGGGGAAGAGGTATTCGATGGGATCCTCGATGGTGATGACGCGGAGGCGTTCTGTTTCATTCAAGTGGTTGAGCATGGCGGCCAGGGTGGTGGACTTGCCGCTGCCGGTGGCGCCGCTGACGATCACGATGCCGCGTTGGGCGGAGGTGATCTTGGTCATGGAATCGGGGAGATTGAGTTCGGTGAAGGTGGGGACCTTGGTTTTGACATGGCGGAAGGCGAGGGCGGGGAGGCCCTGGGTCTGGAAGGCATTGGCGCGGAAACGGCCGGCGCCTTCCACGGTGTAGGAGAAGTCAGCCTCATGCTGGGATGCATAACTTTCGATGAGGTGGGCGGGGATGACCGATTGGATGACGGCGTTGACGTCGGCTGGTGTGAGGATGGTTTCGCCGAGTTCCTCGAGGGCGCTATGCAGTCGCATGAAGGGTTTCTGTCCGGCTTTAAGATGGATATCCGAAGCACCCAGGGCGACCGCTTTCTTCAAGATGGCATCCACGTCCATGACATTCTCCTGCGATAAGAGGTTCGGGGCGACAAGCAAGCGGGGTCATAGAACCAAAAATGCGTGTTTCCGGCAAGAACGGGTTGGTGGTTCAACTTCCCGGTTCAACTTCCTTCACCCGTGACGCGAGGTCACGGGGATCGAGGACAACTTGCTTCTCCCGTGACACGAGGTCACGGGGATCGAGGACAACTTGCTTCACCCGTGACACGAGGTCACGGGGATCGAGGACAACTTGCTTCACCCGTGACACGAGGTCACGGGGATCGAGGACAACTTGCTTCACCCGTGACACGAGGTCACGGGGATTGAGGGCATGGATCAGTACTCCCGGC
>JBIJCW010000077.1:0-9447 GCA_044344495.1 Kiritimatiellia bacterium
TGGCATTGATCGTCACGCTGGCCACCCCGCCGGCCAGAAGCGCCGGCGCCGTCAGACACGGCACGACAGCGCCGATGGCGGCTAACGCCCTATTCACCATGCTTCTCATGCCTATGCTCCTTCGGCGCCTCAACGCATCTGCTTGGCGGCCCGCTAGACGACGGCATTGTGCTTCAGTCACGGATACGGCGTCCCCGCCGCCTGCTGGCACACACCCTTCCAGACCGGGCACACCAAGGGATCCATCTTCATGTACGGCCACTTGGGATGGACGGCGGCATAGTTGGCCTGGCCCAGCAGGATCTTCTGCCCATCCGAAACGCGAGTGACCTCGACCTTCCCCTCGCGCACGCCAAGCCAGGCGGAACTGGAATCGACCATCAGCCGGAATTCCGTGCCCACGATTTCCGCGTGCATCAGTTCCCCGAGAATCTGCAGGTGGCGTCCGTCCGGCTGCTTGCGGATGTCGGCGTCCACCGCACCCCGGCGCAGATCCAGTCCCGGCCCCGCGTCCGTTCGGCTTAGGACCACGGCGCTGCCCCGGTAGATGCTCAACGTGGAACCATCCGCATAGGCGAACTGGGCGGACGCATTTGTGGTGGTTCTAAGCACTTCGCCCGCAAACACTTCTGTGCCGACAGACGCGACGACCGGTTGCCCTGTGCCGTCAGCGCGCGCCACCCACACCTCGCCGCTGATCTCGGTCAGCCGTCCTTCGGCCTTCGCAACCGGCCTGGCGGCCTCAACGACGGCCGGCGGGGGTGGAGGAATGGCTGTCGTCGCCAACTCGGTCCGGCCAGCCCGGGCCGACCGTCCGGTCGAATAGGCGACCAGCCCGACAACGGCCAGAATTCCGGCCGCGATGGCGGCAGGCCATAGGAGACGCCTGGCAAACGGACGACGCGCTTCCGTTCGGATCCGCGCCCGGTGGGCGTCCAGGGCGGGGAACGTCGCAACCGTAACGCGCGCCTTTTCCTTCTTCTCCCTTGCCACGTCCCGCAACGCGCCCGGCAGTTCTGCGTCGAACGCCGCCAGAATCAGCAGTTCCTTCCGCAAGGCGGCGTCGGACCGGAGTCGCTCCCCAAGCGACCGTACGTCCGCTTCGCTCGCCTGGCCCGCCAGGTAGAGGTTCAAACACGCGTCAGACTCGTCCGTCATGCCACACCTTCCATGGATTTCGCCATCTTGCCCTCGATGCAGACCCGCAAGACGCGGCGGAGTCTTACCAGGGCCATTCCGACGGCCTCCACACGCTTCTTCATCTGCTCCGCGATGGCGGCGATGGCCGTGCCGTCGACATACCTCTTGTGCAGAAGCCGTCGGCTATCCAAAGGCAGCATGCCGAGGCAGTCCCGCAGGAACTGACTGCGATGGTCCAGTTCCTGTCGTTCCTCCTCGGCCGTATCGGCCAGCAAATCCAGCACATCCTGATCGAACAACAGGCGCGAGCGGGCCTGAGCCTGCCGCCATTTCAGAACCTGCATGCGCGTGATGCCTAGGACCCACGCTCGGAACGAACGGGATTGGTCGTACTCCCCGATTTTGCGGCACACGACCTGCCACACCTCCTGGATGACATCCTCCGCGTCGCGATGGCCCCGCGTGGCGGAGTACACATACGCGCGCACAACCGCATCCTCCGAGATCACCCGCTGCAAAACGAATTCGTTGACTGAATCTTTATCGAGAGAGTCCATATATAACAGTATCCTCAAAACTCCGCGGAACAAAACATCCTTCTTGATCAGCCATTCTCATTATGGCCTCTCGAATTGCGGTCCCGATAGCCAGTAGCCAATGCAACAGCATCATCCAAACCGGGCACAAACGGACCTCCGTGAACTGACACCCGACAGGCCAGTTCTTCGCGTCGGCCTTTCTATGCGGTACTTGCGGTGTGCCGCCGGAGCCTTGGTGATGGCCCATCCATCGACCCGCCAGTTTCCTCCAGCCTTCCTCCCCACCCAGCAAGTTGCCCTGTCAAAGTTGTCTTCCCACAATGGGTTTTCACTTTCCGTTTTCACTTGAGCAGGCCAAGACTCTCGACACTTGTACGCTCCTACGATATATTCATTAATTCAATGATGAAAGGAGTTCCTCATGAACAGCGACAAAATCAAAAAAGGTAGCGAACACGCACCCCACCGTAGCCTCCTCAGGGCCACCGGAATCGTCAAGTCCGGCGACTTCGACAAACCCTTCATCGGCGTCTGCAATTCCTTCGACGAAATCATCCCCGGGCACGCCCATTTAAACAAGGTTGCCGATCTGATCAAGAAAACCATCCGCAAGGCCGGCGGCATTCCCTTCGAATTCAACACCATCGGCATCTGCGACGGCATCGCCATGGGTCATTCCGGCATGAAATTCTCCCTCCCAAGTCGCGAACTGATCGCCGACTCCGTGGAAGCCATGCTCAAGGCCCATTGCTTCGATGCCGTCATCTGCATTCCCAATTGCGACAAGATCGTCCCCGGCATGCTCATGGGCATCCTCCGCGCCAATATCCCGGCCCTCATGGTCAGCGGGGGCCCCATGGCCGCCGGCCATACCCCCGATGGCAAGGCCGTTGACCTCATCAGCGTCTTCGAGGGCGTCGCCGCCCACGCCCGCGGCGCTATCAACGACCAGCAGTTGCAGACCCTTGAGGAATGCGCCTGCCCGGGTTGCGGATCATGCTCGGGCATGTTCACCGCCAACTCGATGAACTGCCTCTGCGAGGCCATCGGCATCGCCCTGCCCGGCAACGGCAGCATCCTCGCCATCGATCCCCGCCGGAAGAAACTCTTCCGCCAAGCCGCCACCCGCATCGTCGATATGGCCCGCAGCGGCGGTCCACGCCCCCGCGACATCGTCACCCTGCAATCCCTGGACAACGCCTTTGCAACCGACATGGCCATGGGGGGTAGTTCCAATACCATCCTGCACGCCCTCGCCATCGCCCACGAAGCAGGAGTCGCCTATGACCTCGAACGTATCAATACGATTTCACAAAAGTGCCCCAACATCTGCAAGGTCTCCCCATCCTCGAAGTATCATATGGAGGATGTCGACCGGGCCGGCGGTATCGGCGCCATTATCCGGCAAATCGCCTCCATCCGCGGCCTGATCCACCGCGATGCCTTGACCGTCACTGGCAAGACCCTCTGGCAGAACATCTCCCGCGCCAAGGTCTCCGACCCCGAAGTCATCCGCCCGCTCGACAACCCCTACTCTACCGATGGCGGCCTCACCATCCTCCGAGGCAACCTTGCCGAAGGCGGAGCCGTCGTCAAAAAGGCAGGCGTCGCCCCTAACATGCTGAAGTTCCGCGGCCCCGCCGTCATCTTCGAATCCCAGGAAGACGCCTGCGAAGGCATCCTTAAGGGAAAAGTCAAGGCCGGCGACGTGGTCATTATCCGCTACGAAGGCCCGCGCGGTGGTCCCGGCATGCAGGAAATGCTGACCCCCACCTCCTATATCATGGGCAACGGCCTTGGCGAAAGCGTCGCCCTGATCACGGATGGCCGATTCTCCGGCGGCACCCGTGGCGCCTGCATTGGTCATGTCTCCCCGGAAGCCGCCGCTGGCGGTCTCATCGGGCTCTTGAAAGCTGGCGATATGATCTCCCTCGACATCCCCGGTCATAAACTCGAAGCGGAGTTGAGTCCCGAGGAAATCGCCAAACGCCGCGCGGCAGCCCCCCCGTTCCAACCCCGCGTCCTCACAGGCTACCTGAAACGCTACGCTCAACTGGTGACCAGCGCAGGAACCGGCGCCGTTTTGGAATAAGGGCACTGCAAACCAAGCACCCGCTGAACCGACTCCGCGCCTTGCGCACGCCGGGCGTTCGCGCCAAACCATTGACTATTCACGCCCCCTACTCCCCCAACATCCCCTCAAACTCCTCCTCCGTCAGGATCGGCACACCCAACTTCCGCGCCTTCTCCAACTTGGATCCTGCCTCCGTACCGGCAATCAGATAGCCGGTCTTCTTACTGACGCTGTCCGTTACCTTCGCGCCTTTCCGCCTCAGGATCTCGTGAACTTCATCGCGTGTGCGCCGATTCAGGGTCCCCGTCACGACCACCGTCTTTCCCGCAAATGCCCCCTCCGATACCGCCACCTTCTCGGTCAGGTTCCTCATGTTCACACCAGCCGCCTTCATCTTGGCAATCACGTCCCGGTTCCGCGCATTGGCAAAGAAATCAACAATGTGCTCGGCCATCACCGGTCCGACATCCGGGACACGCTGCAACGTTTCCCCATCCGCACCGGCCATATCATCCAACGTCCCGAAATGCTCCGCCAGTTTCCGCGCCGCCCCCTCACCCACATGGAGTATTCCCAGGCTGTAGATCAACCGCCAAAGGTCCTGCCGCTTACTGCCCTCAATGGCCGCCACCACATTGGCAGCCGACTTCTCGGCCATCCGCTCTAATCCTGCGATGGCGTCAACCCGCAATGCATACAAATCAGCCACATCCTTGACCAACCCCCGCTCAACCAGTTGATTGACCAATACCTCGCCAAGTCCCTCAATGTCCATCCCATGCCGCCCGGCAAAGTGTTCCACCGTCCGCTTGAGTTGCGCCGCACAGGCAATGTTGTCACAGCGCCATGCCACAAATTCAGGATCGCGACTGATCGGCCCGCCGCATGCCGGGCATTTCCCCTGCACATGCGCCGCCAGGTCAAACGGTTGTGTCCCCGGCCGGCGTCTCTCAATCACCACCTCAACCACCGCCGGAATCACTTCCCCGGCTTTCTCAATCACAACCACGTCCCCGACCCGGATATCCTTCCTGCGGATCTCCTCCTCGTTGTGCAGTGTGGCACGCGAAATGGTTGACCCCGCCAGGAACACCGGTTCCAGTTCCGCCACCGGCGTTAACGTTCCCGTACGCCCCACTTGAACGGTAATCGCCCGTAACACCGTCTGCGCCTGTTCATGCGAATACTTGTAGGCAATCGCAAACCGCGGCGCCTTGGCCGTTGCCCCCAACCGCTTCCATTGGCCAAGGTCGTTCACCTTCACCACCGCCCCGTCAATCTCATAGGGCAGATCAGCCTCCATCCCCCGTAGCGCCTCGGAATGCAGGATGACCTCCTCAATCCCCTCGCACACCCACCAGTGTCCCGGTGTCGGCAACCCGAGCGTCCGCAACCCGCGCAGTACCGCCTCCTGACTCTCAAACGCCAACCCCTCCACCGCCCCCACGGCATAGAACACAACCGACAACGGTCGCCGTGCCACCACCCGGGAATCCAACTGCTTCAAGGAACCGGCGGTCGCGTTCCGGGGATTCGCAAAAGGTTCCTCGCCGTTTCGCTCACGCTCCTCATTCAACCGGCGGAACCCCTCCACCGGCATGAATGCCTCTCCCCGCACTTCGATAAACGGAGGAATCGCCAGACCACCGGCTCCGTCAAGCCGTAGCGGAATGGCCCGGATGGTCTTGAGATTCTCTGTGATGTCATCACCCGTTGTGCCGTCGCCACGGGTGGCCCCCAGTTTCATCAGCCCGTTCTCGTACCGGACACTGATGGAACAACCGTCCACTTTGGGTTCCAGCACATAACGGACCCCCTCGCCCGGCAGCAACTTGCGGACCCGCCCGTCAAATTCACGCAACTCATCGAACGAGTAGGTGTTATCGAGCGACATCATCGGCTGCAGATGCCGCACTCCTTTGAATTCCTTGAGCGCCTGCCCGCCCACGCGTTGCGTGGGCGAATCAGCCGTCACCAGGCCGGGATACTGCGCCTCCAACTGCTTGAGCTCATCATACAGGCGGTCATACTCCCGATCGGAAATCGCCGGGAGGGCTTCCACATAATATAGACGGTTATGCCGCTCGATGGCCGCACGGAGACGATCAACTCGACACTGTGCGTCGGCATCACTCATTGCAGGAAACAGTTCCGCCTGCCTCAGGGGTCACTGCTCCAACGGCATAGGATTGCACAGATTCCCTTCATACCCGGCCACACGGCCGCAGTTGAAGCAGATGAACTTCGGATCCTTGGCAATCCGCTTGATCTCGTCAAAATTCCCCTCGGCCGCCAGCACACAAAGATGACCAGGATGCCCGTGTTCGTGTTTGCAGTCTTTTTTCTTGTCGTGCATATCTCGTCTCCCAACTTTCGTTGTCCATTCAATATAACATCCACTGCCTGTCCATGACCGGCAGGATCCTCACCACCGTCTCCGACTCCCTCTCACGCGGTCCAGAGCTGAACACTCCTCGCCTCCCGGATCGCCATTCCCGCCGGACAGCGCTCCGGCTGCTTCAGCAACCGTTGAATCGCCTCCCGCTTCTCGGCTCCCAAGGCAAGGAAGATAATAGTTTCCACCCGTTTTAACAAGTCAGGGCTTACGGAAACCCGATCAGGCTTCTCCGGGCGCCGGACAGCCACCGCCATGGATCCAGCCCCCCGCCGAACGTCATCTGCCGAGAACAGGGATGCCGTGTGTCCATCACTCCCCAGCCCCAGTAAACCCAGCGTGATTCGACCCCCGGCCTTGAGAAATTGCTCCAACGTATTCCCGTACTGCACTGCCGCCTTTTTCAACTCCAGTTCAGTCTGCACCCTCATCACATGCCCTGCATCCATCGCCATGGCGTCCATCAGAAAACGGGTGCAGCCAAAATTGCTCTCCGCGGAGGTAACCGGCGTCATGCGCTCATCGGAATACATGAAAAACAAGTCGTCCGCCGCCCTGAGTCGCCGGTGCGCCACCTCCTGATAGGCCGGCATCGGCGTCTTCCCCCCCGCCAACATGATCGCGTGCGGTGTTCCAAAGGGCTTCACAATGTGCACCGCCATCAAGTCGGCCAACGCCTGGTATAATTCATCCGGACAACCGAATTGCTTTACCCGTATCGTCATTTTGGACATTGACTGCTGAGGGTTTGAGGTTGAATTACCATGCACCTTTCACACCCCTCCCTCTCGTTCCCCCACCCCAAGACGCCGCAAAAAACCATCCAACGATGCTGGCCCGGTGCTGCCGAACCCATACAACTCCGGCCGAACCTTTTCCGCCTCAATCCGCTGCAGAATCGGCGTGAAAATATCCCATGCCGCCGCCAACTCGTCCGCCCGGATAAACAAACTCCGGTCGCCTTGGATCACATCCAGCAAGAGGCACTCGTACGCATCGGGAATTTCCTGCGAGAAGGCCGTCTGGTAACGCAGATTCAACTCCGTCTGCTGCAACACCAGGTCCAGCCCGGGCGCCTTGTTCATCACACGCAGGGTAATGGCCTCGTCCGGCTGGATGCGAATAACCAGTTCATTGGGGAGTACCGGCCCCAACGCCGTGCCAAAAAAGTGATCCGGCACCGCACGAAAACGCATCCGCACTTCATTGATGCGCTGTTCCATGGCCTTCCCGGCCTCCAGCAGCACGGGGACCCCGTCCCACCGCGAATTATGAATCCGCAACAGCGCCGCCGCATACGTCGGGGTAAGACTGTCCCTGGGCACCAGCGGCTCATCCGTGTAACCCAGCCGCCCTCCCGTTCCGCCTGAATACTGCCCGAGATTCATCTCCTCCAACAAAGGCGCCGGAATGCACTTGAGGAGGCGCACCTTTTCGTCACGAACGGCACCCGCATTATAACCGGCAGGCTTTTCCATCGCCAGCAGCGCCAGGATTTGCAGCAGATGGTTCTGCATCACGTCCCGAATAATACCGGCCGAATCGAAATACCCGCCCCGCTGCCCCAGCCCAACCGGTTCCTTCCAGGTGATCCGTATGCTTTCCACATAGTCCCGGTTCCAGATCGGCTCGAATACACGATTGGCAAACCGCAGCACCATGAGATTCTGCACAATCTCCTTCCCGAGATAATGATCAATCCGGTACGTGGATTCCTCGGTGAACACCTTGTTCATCTCGGCCACCAGTTGGTCGGATGAATACCGATCGCGTCCAAACGGTTTCTCGACCACCACGCGCGACCATTCCGCCCCTGGCCCGCAGGCCACCATCCCCGCCCCCCCCAGCGCCGCAGCCACCTCCAGGAACACCGTCGGCGGAACCGCCATGTAAAAAAGCCGGTCGGCATCCCCCCGCCCCTCAATGCCGCTCATCAACTGGAATAAATCGAGGAACGAATCCACCGACCCATACTGACCACCCGAATAGTAACACCGCCCGAGGAACTCCGAAGTCTTCCGCGCGCAGGATTCCCCGGGCGAATAACGGCACGTCAGATTCTCCGCGATCTTCCCTCGGAATTGTTCATGGCTCATCGCCGACCGGGCCATTCCATAGACATGGAATTCCGCCGGAAGAAATCCCTGGCAGTATAGCGCGAAAAGCGCCGGGATGACTTTCCTCTGGGCCAGATCACCTGACGCCCCGATAATCACAATCGCCAGCGGCCGGATCATCTGCTGATCATGTTGCACCACGGTAGTCTCCCTTTGTAGCAGCCTCTGCCTATCCCGGTTTCGCCAGAATCCTCAGCCACACTCTCGTTTTGGCGTCGCACAACCCTTTTTGCGGCAGGCAGCACCCTTGCTTGACTTCGCCGGCACCAGCCATCCCTGACACACCGCACAACGCGAATCCGGACACCACTGACAGACACGACAGTCAGGACAAGGATGCTTCTTTTTGTTCTTTCCCGGCCTGCCCACACTCACCCCCCTGGTTTTCCCACGGGCCTGAGAACGACATACGTTGGCAACCCCTTCACTTGGAAACGCTCCAACACCTCACGCACCGCCTCATCCTGAGGCCGTTCCGCCTGCACTTTAATCACCACATAACCTTTCAAACGCGCCCGGACCTCCGCTTCCCGGAAGGTCGTCGCCTCCATGGCGTGGCAATTCTTGCACCATGACGCCCAGAAATCCAGAAACACCGGACGCCCCTGCGCAATGGCCTCGTCAATCCTGGCATCCAGAACCGCCCGGTCCTCCGCACGCACATGCTCCGCGCCATCATCAGTCAGTTTGTTGACCGCGCCACCCCCTGTCCAACCCCGATACGCCAAATGCCCGTAGTACGCCGCCAGCCCCAGGATAAAGATGCCGAATCCTCGCTTGACCCAGTTCATCCACATTCCCGGTTTTGGCAGAAAAGACAAACCCGCCCCCGCCAACGGCCACGGCAACGCCATCCCAAGGCCCAGCACAAACGGCAACAGTACCCCCACCACCGCCCCGGCCGCATAGAGCTTTCCTGAGAGCAACAACACCGCAATAACCACCGGCGCCACACAAGCCCCCGCCAGCAGCGCGGCGACCCCTCCCATCACCAACGCGACCAGGAAGCTTCCCCTTTTTGCGGCAAACCCGCTCCCGCCCAGCGTCCCCTGGAACCTGGAAAAATCTATGGCGAACACATCAAACATGGCCAATCCCAACAGCACAAACACCACCCCCATCACAGCATTGAACGTCGGCATGGCATTCAAGGCTCCGAACTGGGCCCCGGTCAACACGACC
>JBIJCW010000084.1:0-8982 GCA_044344495.1 Kiritimatiellia bacterium
TCGCCAAACTGCCAACCCGCGCTGTGTTCCAATATGGCGTCATCCCCTACGCTGTTGAAAATGGCGCCCTGATGGTTGCCACCAACGACCCGCTCGATGCCAGCCTCGTGGATGCCCTACGCCTCGCATCCAACATGCGGGTCAAACTGGCCCTCGCCATGCAGAACGAAATCGCCGCCGCCATCAAGAAGTTCTACGGCGTCGGCGCCGATACCGTGGAAAGACTGATGCAGGACGGCGAACGCATCGAAGTCGCCCCCGAGGAAACCCTCCTCAAAACCGACCTGGGCGAACTGGACCAGGAAGCCTCCATCGTCCGTTTCGTGAACCAGATCATCTGGGAAGCCTACCAGGAGCGTTCCACGGATATCCACCTGGAGCCCATGGAAAACCAACTCCGAATCCGCTATCGCGTTGACGGTGTCCTTCACCAAACCCCTCTCCCTCCCCAACTAACCCGCTTCCAGGCCGCCATCCTTTCGCGCATCAAGGTCATGGCCAACATGGATATCGCCGAGAAACGACTTCCCCAGGACGGCCGTATCGGCATGCGCATCCAAGGGGAGGATATCGACATCCGTGTCTCCACCATGCCCACCGTCTATGGCGAGAGCGTCAGCCTCCGCCTGCTTATGCGGGGCAAGGAATTCATCGGCTTCCAACAACTCGGTATGCGCGCCCACGACGAACGCATCATGCGCAAACTGATCGAACGCCCGAACGGCATCATCCTCGTCACCGGCCCCACCGGGTCCGGCAAATCCACATCCCTCTATGCCTACCTGCACGAAATCAACACCATCGACCAGCGCATCATCACCGTCGAGGACCCTATCGAATACGAAATGGCTGGCATCAACCAGATCAGTGTCAAATCGGAAATCGGACTCACCTTCGCCACCGCCCTGCGCCATATCCTCCGCCAGGACCCCGACATCATCATGATCGGCGAAATCCGCGACTTTGAAACCGCCGAAATCGCCATCCGCGCCTCACTGACCGGTCACCTCGTCTTCAGCACCTTGCACACCAACGACGCCGCCGGCGCCGTCACCCGCCTCCTCGATATGGGGGTTGAACCCTTCCTGGTCGCCTCCTCCCTCGAGGCGGTGGTGGCCCAGCGCCTGATCCGACGGCTTTGCCCCTTCTGCAAGCGCCCCTCCAAGCCCGACATGACCTTCCTGAAAAGCATCGGCTTCCCCATCGAACGACTGGAAAGCAACCCCATCCTAGAGGCCGCCGGTTGCGAGAAATGCCGGACGACCGGCTTCAAGGGCCGCACCGGCCTTTATGAAGTCCTGCAGGTCACCGAGGAAATCGAACCCCTGATCCTTCAACGATCCTCCTCCCACGCCATCAAACAGAAAGCCACCGAACAGGGCATGCAAACCCTGCGCGAGGATGGATGGATGAAGGTCCTCGAAGGTCAGACGACCATCGAGGAAGTCCTGCGCGTTTCGGAGGAATCAGATTGATCTTCACCTATAAAGCCAAGGACAAGGCCGGCCAAACTGTAACCGGCACCCTCGAGGCCAATGACCGGCTTTCCGCGTTGAAACAAATTGAGAAACTCGGCTGCACCCCGGTCTCCATTGCCGCCTCCGAGTCCGCCTCCTCCGCCAAAACCGCTCCCCGCGGACAGTTTAAACTGACCTTCCAGCGCCAACCACGCATGGGAACCGGCGAAATCCTTAACTTCTCGACGGAACTGAGCGACCTGCTGGCCTCCGGCATGACCCTCGGTCATGCCCTCACTACGTTAAGCAAGCGCCGCACCGGCGCCGCAGGCGACGACATTATCCGCGACCTCCGTGATCAGATCGTCCAGGGAACCAACCTTTCCGATGCCATGGCCCGGCACCCCAGGAGTTTTCCAGCCCTCTATGTCAGTATGGTCCGCGTCGGCGAAGCCAGCGGCGCACTCTCGGAAGTCATGCTCCGCCTCGTGGAACACTACGAACGCGTCCAAGACCTCAAGGAAAAGGTCGTCATGGCCCTCGTCTACCCCATCATCGTTCTGGTCATGGGGTTTGCCACCATGATTTTCTGCATGGTGTATGTGATCCCAAAATTCTCGTCTATTTTCGAGGAACTCGGCAGCACCTTGCCGCTACCCACCCGCATGTTGATCGGCATGAGTAAATTCATGCTTCACTATGGATGGCTGGCCCTTGGCATCCTCGTCGCCGCCGGCTTCCTGCTGCGCCGCTATCTGCAAACACCGGAAGGCAGGAAACGATGGCACCGCTTCCAGCTTAAAGCCCCCTTCATCCGCAGTATCGTCGCCTCCAGCACCTATGCCAACTTCGCGCGTACCCTCAGCACACTGTTGACCAACGGAGTCCCAGCCTTGCAGGCCCTGGGCATTGTCGAACAGACCGTAGGCAACGTCATCATCGCCGCCGAAATTCGCAACGCCCGCGACCGCGTCACCGACGGCACCACCATCTCCGGCCCACTCGCCGCCGGCCGCGTCTTCCCGCCTCTCATGACCGATATGCTGGCCATCGGCGAACAAACCGGCGACATGCCTAGCGCCCTCAAGCATATCGCCCACCGCTACGAAACCGAACTGAACCGCAGCGTGAAAGTCTTCACCACGGCTCTGGAACCAATCCTGATCGTACTCGTCGCCGTTTTAGTCGGATTTATCGCCGTCAGCATCGTCATGGCCGTCTTCAATGTCACCAACGGCCTCGGCGTATAACAACGGCCGAACCATTGCATGGCTGGCGGCGCTGTGCTAGTATTCTTACGTGTTGGATAACTAACGGAGGCTATAACCACATGAACCGGATCACCGACGTACTCTTGCTGAAGTCTCAGTCCCATGACCGCCGCCAAGGTTTCACCCTCGTGGAAATCCTGCTGGTCGTCGCCATCCTTGGCATTCTGGCCGGCGTGGCTGTCGTCGGCCTCGGCAACCGGACCAAGACCGCCAACATCGCCGCCACCCGCACTAGCATCAAGGCCATCCAGACAGCCATTGATATCTACGAAGTCGATAACGGCGCCTACCCAGCCAACCTCCAGGCCCTCCTGACCAAAGGCTCGGAAAACAACTGGAATGGTCCCTATATCAAGGATGGACGCATGCCGCAGGACGCCTGGGGCACTGAGTTCGGCTACACCCTGAAAACCGATACTTACGAAATCAAGTCGGCAGGCCCCGACAAACAGATGGGTTCGGCTGATGATCTCTCCAACTGACGACGATTCCCGCACGCGCCCCTGTAAACGCGCCTTCACGTTGGTGGAGATCCTGATGGTCCTGGCGATCCTTGGCATCATCACTCTCATCACCATGCCCTATCTCGTCAAGTCCATCCGCGGCAACCGCCTGCGCGTAGCCGCCAACACCTTAGTCAGCGCTGGCCGCTATGCCCGCAGCATGGCTATCCTCGGCAATCGGGAGATGGTGCTCTCGTTCGACATCCCCAAGGCTACCCTCCATATCTCCCCCCTGCACGCCTCTCCACCGCCCCAACCTGACGCCACACTCCCGGAGACCACCTCCCCCGAAAACTCAACCCCAACGCCAGACTCCCCTCCCCCGCCCCGCAGCAGTCCTTCGTTTTCCATCACCCGCGAACTAGACGCCGTACGGATTGCTTCCGTAGAACTCGAACACCAGGACGACCGGAGTTCCGGCGACGCAACCGTACTTTACCGGAGCAATGGCCGCTGCATCCCTTATGAAGTCCTCTTGGTGGATGAATATGGTGCCGCCATGCGGATTTCCGTCGACGCCCTCTCCTCGGCGGAAGCCCATCGGGAGGACCGCTGACATGCCCTTTTCGCTCCGCATGCCCGCAGACCCCATGCCGCCGGCTACACCCCCCCCTCCCCACGCCGGCCTCACCCTCGTGGAGGTCCTGATGGCCCTGGCCATTCTGGGCATATCCGCCGCCGTCCTCATGACAGCCACCTCCCGCTGCCTCGCCATCGTCGGTCTATCCAAGAACTACTACGAGGCTCGCCGTGTTCTCGAACTGGGCGAAATCGAATACCCCATCCTGGTCTACAAGGACACCGAAGCCGCCGCCACGGTAACCGCCGCCCCAGGGGCCAAGCCGGGCGCCTCATCAATCAACAGTTCCAACCCGGAAAAGGTCCTCAACCCAAACGTCGGTCCCATCGAATACCCCAAGGGATTCACCTTCACCCGCTCCTGTAAACGCTCCGAAACCCATGAGGACCTTCTTGAAGTTCAAACGCGCGTCACTTGGTCAATGCGCGGCAAAGACGCCTTCGAACAAGTAACCTCGTACCTCTATTTCACCAATGACATCAGCCTGTAAACACCACTCCGGACATGCTGAATCCGCCGCTGGATTCACCCTTCTGGAACTCCTCGTAGCCATCGCCATATTCGCTCTGGTCAGCACAATCACGTTCGCCCTCCTCGCCGCCGTCAGCAAGGCCTGGGAACGCGGCACCGCCATGAGCGAAGACCTGCACGCTGGCGACTACGTCATTGATCAGGTTGTTGACGGCCTTCTGGCCACCCGCTACCGCGACAAGGCCGACGGCCTGCGCCTCGAGGACAATGGTAACGGCCCGGGCGCCATGGACTCCATCACATGGGTCAAGGAAGGTCCCGCCCTGGTCGGCGAGGACTCCCATCTGGCTAAAACCTACCACCACACCCGCTTCTTCGTAGGTAAAGACGCCAAAGGCAAGACCGGCGCCGCCTACACCGCCTGGGGCGATGAATACCTCCAACCCGACGACTTCGACCCCGACGCGCTACCCCTCGAAATACTCTCGGACCGCGTCGTTGGATTTGATTGCCGGGTTGCCACCAACAACTTCGAGATGAATAAACTCGAGTGGCTCGAGACCTGGAACGAGGACATGGCTGGCGGCGACAACCAGTCCAACCACATCCCCCGTTTTATCGAGATCACGTTGTACATGAAGCCGCTCAATCCAGACGACCCCCCGGTGGAAATGCGGCGCATGGTGGATATCCCCGTGGCCAATCTGGGAATGAAATGAAACGCGAAGCCTCAGCCCTTATTATCGTCCTCTGGGTGATCGCCCTGCTATCAGTCCTGATTGGCGGATTCGCCTTCGACATGCACCTGGAATCGCGCATCATCTCCTACCAGCGCAAGAAACTTAAAGCCATCTACCTGGCAAAAGCCGGCATCGAGCACACCAAGGCACTCCTTGCCCGCAGTTCCACTGTCCAGGGCGCCAAGGATGATGAAGAAATCAAGACCAAAGCCTGGTACAACGATGCCAAACGCCTCCGCCAGGGATACGCCGTCGTCGGCCTCACCGATTCTCTCGGCGCCGGCACCATCATACTGAGCATCGTCCCCGAGCCCGCCCTGCGCAATATCAACCAGCTCAAGGACGAGGACTGGGAACGCATCTTCAAGGTCGGCGGCATCCCCGAGGACCGCTGGAGCGAACTGATCGACAGCTTTAATGACTGGCGTGACGGCGATGACGACGCCAATCTCGATGGCGCTGAAACCGACGATTATTATTCCCGCCTGGACCCTCCCTACAAGGCCCACGGACGCAAAGGAAAAGAGGCGACGCTTGACACCGTTGACGAACTGCTCCTCATCAAGGGGTTCTCACGCGCCATCCTCTACGGGGGCCCCCTCGCCGACGACGACACCAACAGCGTCGCCATCCGCGGTATCGCCGACCTCCTGACGGCACTCAAGGAGTCCGGCCAACAGGTCAACATCAATGCCGCCTCCAAACAGGTTCTGATGACCCTCCCCGGTGTCGATGAAACCATCGCGGAATCCATCATCGAAACGCGTGAAGGATTGACAGCCGGCACGAAAATCGGTGAAGATTACTTTTTTAAGGACGTAAACGATTTGTTTGGCCGAGTTCCCGGACTAACCACCATGACACCGGAAGACCAGAAATACTTGAGAACGCTTGTCGGCTCCGCCTCATCGGTATACCGGGTCACCTCGGTGGGCAACGTGAATGGTGTGGAATACAAGATTGTCTCCGTCATGGGGGCGCAGCGGTAACCCTATGACAGGCAAACCCATGACAGCATTGACCTTGCGCGCCCGGTCCGCGGAATGGGTATCGTTGGCCAAGGCCGGTGACAAGGTATTGGCACCGAAGGCCGCCGCCCTTAACCCGGTGGAAGAGCGCAAATCCCTGTTCGAATCAATCGCCGCCGATCCGGACCGCTATTCCAAACTGCTCAGCGAAGCATGCGGAAAACTTCCACTCCCTGTCACCCTCGGCATCCCCTCCTCGTGGGTCCTCCTGCGCATCATTGAATTGCCGGAGGCCAACCCCCAGGAACTTCGCGGCATGGTCGAACTGCAGGTGGACAAGTTCTCGCCATTCCCCGCCGATGAGGCCACCTTTGCCTATGAAATCCTCGACAAAAAGGACGGACGCTACCGCCTGCTGATGGGAGCCATCCCAACCAAGACTGCCGACACCTTACGAGCCTGCCTCAATGCCGCCAGCCTTCCCCCGAAGTGGATCGACATCAATCTCCTCGGATGGTGGCGCCTTCTTTGCGACGCCGGCATGGCCGAGGGCTCCCAGTCCCGCATCTTTATCATTCTTGATGATGACGCTTGCGACATGGTCGTCGCCACCGGCGCCATTCCGGTAGCCGTCCGTTCACTCAGCGGCCTCGATGAACTGACCCCCGATGACGTCGCCGAAGAAGTCGCCCGCGAAACCGTCTACACCATGACATCGCTCGACCTGGAAAGATCCGGCGAACCCCTGTCGGCAATCTCCGTGTGGCACCGTGGCGCAACAACGCCGGAATCCCTCCTGCATCGCCTGCGCGAACAATTCCCCAACCCGGTACATGCCACATCACTCGACACACTGCCCCCGCTTGCCGAAGGGATCCTGCGCCGCTCGCTGGATCGTCAGGGCACCATGGATCTGGCGCCTGCCTCCTGGCAACTGGCGGAATCAGCCCACCGGGCCCGCCGCCGCATCATCCAGCTTTCGGTCAGCCTCTTCGGCATCTGGGCATTGGGCATGGCCACTCTCTTCGGCGGGCTCCAGTATCAGAAACAGCGATTGGGCAGACTTCAAACCAATCTGGAAGCACTCACCCCCGCTGCCGAGAACGCACGGATGGTTCGCGAACGCGTTCGCATCCTGCATCAATATATTGAACGGAAATACTCGGCCTTGGAATGCTTCCGCGAAATTGCCGACCTGTTGCCGCCGGGAATCACCCTCAAATCCATAAACTACCGCAAAGCCAAAAATCTGGAACTCACCGGAGAAGCAGACGCCGTAACCCTTATCTACGACTTCAAAAAGGAACTGGAAAAGTCACAACTGTTCGTCAAAACCGATCTCACCCGCGTGACACGCACCGCCCAGGGCAAGGAAGTGTTCAAATTGACTGCCACGCTACCCGGGGGGGAACAACCGTGAAAATGTCCTCCCGCGAACTCATGCTGGCCTGGGCAACCGCCGTCATTGCCATTTTCGGCGTCTCTTACCTGGTTGCCGCCCCGAAATTCAAGGAATGGACCACCATCAAGACTAACCGCGAGGAGGTCGTCCGGAAAATCAACTTAACCACCCGACTCATCGAACAGAATCCGGCGTGGGAATCCAAACTGGCCGACCTGCGCCGCAAACTCCCCCAATACCCGGCGGATAAGGACGTGACGGCCGACCTGCTGATCCGTATCGAGAAAATCGCCTCGGCCAACGGCCTGATCCTGGCCAGCCGCGATGTGGATAAGGAAACCCTGACCGGCGACATGTATGAACTCGCCGCCAACTGCAAATGGGAGGGCAAACTGGAGCCGCTCGTCCGTTTCCTCTTTGACCTGCAACAGGAGGATGCTATCTTGGATGTAAGTCAGTTGTTGGCAGCGCCTAACGAAAAACGTGTCCTAAAAGGGAGTTTTATAGTCTATTGCTCGTATTCCAGGATCAAACCCGGTACGACCGGGGCAAAACCTGAAACAAAAGGCCATCAACCATGAGACGCCCCATGACCAAAATCACCCACATACTCCTCCTAGCGGGCCTCCTCGTGGTCCCCAACGTGGTGTTGGCCCAGTTACCCCCCCCGCCCTTCTCCGGCTCCCGGCCCACCCCCGCCCCCGTCTCACCGTCCACCGCCACCGTAGGTTCGAGCAAGAATGTCGCCCTGAAATTCAACGCCGCCCCCGTCGATCAGGTTCTCCAGTTCTACTCCGACCTGACCGCCCGGACCCTCCTGCCGGCACCCGGCATCTCCTGCTCCATCACCCTGCGTAGCCAGACCGACCTGACCATCCCCGAAGCCATCCAGGCTCTCAAAACCATCCTCGCCATGAACGGCATCGCCTTGGTCGATGTCGGCGATAAATTCGTCAAGGTCGTCCCCATCGCCACCATCCAGCAGGAAGGACTCCCCATCGACACCAACATCTGGCAGCAAACCCGTCATGCAGAAAACGGCGAGATCCTGAGCGAAATCATCCCCCTCAAAAACATCGATCCGGCTGAAGCCCAGAAAGCCATCACCGGCCTGATTCACGCCTATGGCAAAATTCTCCCGCTGGAGCGCATCAACAGCCTCCTGGTGGCCGACAATTCGGTAAACATCAACCGCATCAAGGATGTCCTCGAACAAATTGACGTGCCGATGGAACTCAAGGAGAAACTGCATATCCTGCCCATCCGCCACGCCAAGGCAACGGACATCAAAGCCCGCCTCGAGGAAATCATCGCCGACCAGAAGGAAAAGGAAAAACAAACATCCGTGTACCGCCTCCGCGACACCGGGGCCCCCGGCGTTGCAACCCCCACCCCAACCCCCACCATCCCGGGAGTGATCCGGGCCCGCATGACTCCTCCGACCTCCCCAACCACCACCTCCAGCGAAACCACGCCCGAAGAAGGCGGCTTGATCCGCGGCTCCGTCAAAGTTATCGCCGATGACAGGACGGGCATGCTGATCATCATCACCCGGTCTGAAAATATGCGTTTCTTCGAGCAGATCGTCAC
>JBIJCW010000268.1:0-2548 GCA_044344495.1 Kiritimatiellia bacterium
GCACGATGCGGTCCAGGGCGATATTCTGGGTGCAATCGGCCTGTTTCGTCCGATCTGCCCTCAGGATAGTTCCGGCCGTTTCCTCCATGGTTGGCAAAGCAATCGCCTGTCCATCCTGATCCACGTCCCCTTCACGCACCCCGAGGTGTTCCGAATGGTACACCGTACCGGCGGGCGAAATCTTAGCGACATGTTCCGGGACCGTCTGCGTCAACCGCTCCCGGCATTCAATCGAATAGGTATATGACCCAGTCTCCTCGTCCACCATGATCGCGCTGCGGCTATAGACGATTCCGCTGCTGGCATCCGGGACATCCACGATTTCAGACACATCGAAATACCATGTGGCTGTCACCCGATACTGACATCCGTTTTCCATCTCCACGTCGGCCAGCGTTTTGTTCCCCCGCCATAGGACTTGGTACAGTCCCAATTGCCCCTTGTCGTCATAGTCCAGGAAGAGGCGTCCGCAATTCCATGTCGCCGCCGGATCGTCGTTCCATGGGCGGCCATCAATCAGAGGCCCCGTTACCGTGTCCGCCGGCACCTGATTCTTGGCGCTCCCGTAGGCAATCAAGTACTTGATCTGCTCCCGCAACCCTTCCCGCTTGATGTCCGGGATATACCGGATGATCCGCTCCGTATCCTTGCCCTCGTTGTGACTGCTCTTCTTCAGCCGCCACAGGTTCTCCGCCACCAGACTACGGATCGTGCTAACGTTCATACCGTCCTCCGCTCAAACTCTTCATACGCCGACTGCGGGCTCACACTGTCCCAGGATTGATCGCTGGTCCGGCGCAGATCGAACTCGGGGCAAGCCTGGCCGACTAACCGGCAGACCCCCTCCGAACAGATAACTGACGCCGGTCCCGCAGCAACTGAAAGCCCCAGCCAGCGGCCAATCACGCTGTTGGCAGCGGCGAACGCGAATATTTGCTTGTACGCATAGGAGGCCTTACCCAACAACGCCGCCGACGCGCTATAGATTGCCGCGGCCGTGGTGCATGGCAGGGGCAGCATGTGGATTTGATAGCGGTGGTACTTCGGAGACTCGTCCGCCCACTTGTGCAGCTTCCGGATGCTGTGCGCCTGCCATCCCCCCGACCCCAGGGCCTCGTGCATCCACACGCTGCCATCGTCGAACTGAAACACGAGGAACATGTGCGACCATCCCGCCAACGGCCAGGGCCGGTACCGGGGCCTGGTGAAGTAGCGGATCCCGAACGACAGGGGGGACCATGTCGAAGTTGACCAGCCGAATCCTACCTGTGTGCAGGTCATTTGCAGATCCTTTCCACGAATGCCAGAAGACCGGGACCCACGTATGGGCTCAGACATGCCACCCCGAGGACCAGTGCCGTCGGCCATGCCACCGGCCGGATCGCCGCCACCCATGCCGCCACCTTGGCCGACAATCCAGAGGGTGACACCTTGGCGGCCAGGATGCAGGCATCCCGGTGTCCATCCAGAGCCTCACGGAGCACCTCCGCAAAATCCTCCTTGCGGTGGATCGCGTCGCGGCTCATGCAGATTGCCTGGGCGGATACCGCCTCCGCCAGGGCGTGGAGCTTGTCAGGGGTGCCGTTGCTGGCCTCATAGGCGGTCAGCAGCATGTCCGACAGCGCCTCCTTGTGTCCGGTCTTCAGGTCAGTGATCACGGCCAGGCGCTCCCGCTCGGCCTTCAGTTTCTCGCGCATGAGACTCATGGGTCTGGGTCCTTTCAGGGCCATTTGGTCAGTGCAAACGTGGATCGCTCCGTCCCTTTGACGTGCATGATCCAGATCAAAACATCCTCGCCGGACACCATTGGCAGAACTGCCTTGATGTATCCGTCCACGATATTCTCCGTGAGTTTCACGGTCTGCCCCTTCCTGACCCAGTCGAATTTCCCGCCTTCCCAAACCCCGTCGCGCTTGACCGCGAAACAGATCAACGTGTTATTGACATCAGCGTCCCATGACGGCTTGTCGTAGGCCACGCGCACCTTGCCGCCGGCAATGCTGGCGGACCGCATGGCGAATGTCTCGCGGGCGTTTGCCCCGTTCGGCCCGTGCCACTTGCCGATGGTGTGGGCATTGGTCGCCGGCGGATTCACCACGGGCGGGACAATGTTTGTGATCGCCGGGATGGACGGCACCGAGCCGCCGTGATCCTTGACCCAGTCCAGTGTCGTGCATCCGGTCAGGCCTGCAATCACGCAGGCAATCATGGATACGATCGCCAACACAAACAACGCCGCCGCCGCATATTGTCTTGCCTTCATCATTACTCCATCCTCCTGATTTTCATGCTTGCCACCACCTCGCGGACGTTCGTCACGTACCGCGCAAAATTGCCGTTGTGCCCCAGTACCAGATGGCAGTCATGGCACAGGCTCATCATATTGTCCTGCCGCGCCGCCAGCTCGGGCGCCACCGCCACCGGGATGATGTGGTGGACCGCCACCGGGGACTTGCCGCAGGCCTCGCAGCGGGGATGGTATCCGCGATAGGACTCCATCGCCGCCCGGACCGGCGCCGGGTCGTTCCGCCCGAAAAGCTGGACTCCG